>JAHEFN010000120.1 GCA_024640185.1 Gemmatimonadota bacterium
AGGGCGCGTTGATCGCCGGACTCAACGTCCTGCTTGGCCAGACGGTCGGCAGCGCGACGGTGGCCAACGGCCTCGTGCACGCGACCTACAACAGCTGCCACGTCGACGAAGCCCTTGCGAATCTCGGCGGCTGGCGCCGGCTGCAGAACACCTGGTCGGACAACTGGCCGCTCTGAGCGGCCTGTGTTTGACCCTGACCGCCGTCCCCGCCTCGCGGGGGCGGCGGTTGTCGTTGGGGGATGATGGCTGGGGGAGGGTAATATTCCACGAGCTTGCCGACCCGTCCCGCCCCCCATTTTGGAGCCCTCGTGTCCCACTTTCGTGTTGCCTCGCTGCAATACTACCTCCGCCCCGTCGCCACCTTCGAGGCCTTCGCCGACCAGGTGCGGTCACTGGCGGAGACGGCCGCCGACTACAAGGCGAGGTTGCTGGTCTTCCCGGAATATTTTTCGGTCCAACTGCTGACCCTCGGCGACGTCAAGCGGCCGATCAAGGACCAGGTGCGCGACCTCGCCAAGCAAGCCGACCGGGTCACCGAGGTCCTCTCCGAGTGTGCCTCGAGGGAAGGCCTCTGGATCGTCGGCGGGACCGTGCCGGTGGTCGACGGCGACAAGCTCCGCAACGAATGCCGGGTCTTCGGCCCCGACGGCCAGTGGCACGCCCAGCAGAAGCTGCACATGACCCGGTTCGAAAAGGAGGAGTGGCTCGTCTCGGCGGGTGAGGGGTTGAAGGTCTTCGAGACGGCGTGGGGGAAGTTTGCGGTGGCCATCTGCTACGACGTGGAGTTCCCGGAGCTGGCCCGGGCGGCGGCACTGCAGGGCGCCGACGTCCTGGTGGTGCCCTCGTGCACCGATGACCGGCAGGGCTTCCTCCGGGTTCGCTACTGTGCGCATGCCCGGGCGATCGAGAACCAGATGTACGTGATCACCTCCTCGACGGTCGGCTCCCTCCCGATGGTGCCTGCGGTGCACCTCAACTACGGCCAGGCGGCCATCCTGACCCCGTCCGACTTCGCCTTCGCCCGCGACGGCATCCTGGCCGAGGGGAGTCCCAACCAGGAGATGATGGTGATCGGGGACCTCGACATCGAGTACCTGCGCACCTCGAGAATCACCGGCACCGTGCTGCCGCTGCGCGACGCCGAGACCACCGCCTCGGTGCTCACCTCGACGGAAGTGATCAGGTTGTGACTGCGCCTCGCCTCCGCGTTCGCCCGACGACGGCAGATGACATCCCGGGGATCATCGAGCTGTCACGGAAGATCTACGGCCCCCAGGCCGCCTGGGCGGAGCGCCAGCTGCGTTCCCACCTCGAGGTCTTCCCCGAGGGCCAGTTCGTGGCCGTGCTCCCCGAATCGGACGGCAGCCACCGCGTCGTGGGGATGTCGGCCTCGCTGATCGTGGACTGGGACGACTACGAGCTCACCGACAGCTGGCGCGACTTCACCGACGCCGGGATGTTCACCAACTTCGATCCGGCGGGCGCCACCCTCTACGGTGCCGAGGTGATGGCCGACCCCGAACAGCGTCGGCGAGGGATCGGTTCGGGTCTCTACCGGGCACGGTCGAAACTCGTCGAGCGGCTCGGGCTCCTGCGGATCCGGGCCGGCGCCCGGCTGCGGGGCTACCACCGTTTTGCAGACCGGATGTCGGCCGAGGAGTACGTCGCCTCGATCGTCCGCAAGGAGCACCGTGACCCCACCCTCTCGTTCCAGCTCGGCCGGGGGTTCGAGGTGATCGGCGTGATCGGCGAATACCTCCGCCTCGACCCCGAGTCTCGGGGATGGGCGGCGGTGATCGAGTACCTCAACCCGACCGTCGCAACCGAGACCCATCGGCGGCCACAGCGCGAGTGGCGGCGCAGGATGGGCCTGCCCAGGCCACGGGCTCGCGGGGCGTCGCGTTAGATTCTCGCGATGCCCTGCCTCCCCACGACCGGTACCCAACTCCCATGCCGCTGACCGACTGCCAGCGCCGCATCGACCGCTGGATCGCCCAGTTCGAGGAGGGCTACTTCGACCCGCTCACCAACATGGCGCGGCTGTCGGAGGAGGTGGGCGAGCTTGCCCGGGAGGTCAATCACCGCTTTGGCCAGAAGACCAAGAAGCCCGAAGAGCTCGAAGGGGACCTCGGGATGGAGATGGCCGACATCCTCTTCGTCCTCTGCTGCATGGCCAACCGGGAGGGGATCGACCTTCAAGAGGCCTTCGACCGGATGATGTCGAAGGTGGAGCACCGCGACGCCGACCGCTGGACCCGACGCAAGGGAGCCGAATGATGAACCGCATGATTGCCGCGATGGTTGTCCTGGCTGGCACCACCGCCTGCGCCACCAACCTCGCCGACGAGCCCGCCGAGGCCTTCCAGGCCAGGGTCGAGGGGGCGATCGCGGCCACCGACACGGCCCAGCTCGCCGCACTGGCAGAGGCGCGCTGTCAGCCTCTCGCCACTGAGGCCCGGAGCCTCTGTTACGAGGACTATTTCCTCTCGCTCGCCGACTCCCATCGGGTGCGGCTTGCCCTGGGGGCGCTCGAGCGGCTTGGTGACTCCCAGAAGGAGGTCGAGGGCGGTGGCCACGGCTACACGCATGTGATCGGCATCCGGGCCTGGAAGCCGGGCGATGACGTCGGCGAGGTCTTCCGCTCCTGCACCTCGCTCTACCAGTCGGGCTGCTTCCATGGGGTGATCCAGTCATACCTGACAGCGACCGGTGAGGTCGACTCGGCCCGGACCGCCGCGATGTGTGACGAGATCGCCCCGTATGGCACCGACAACTTCCTCCGGTTCCAGTGCCTCCACGGCATCGGGCACGGGTTGGAGATGGCCTGGAACTGGGACCTCCCCCGGGCCCTCGGCGGCTGTGACTGGCTCGCGAGCGAGTGGGACCGCCGCTCGTGCTATGGTGGGGCGATCATGGAGAACGCCGTCGCCTCGGCGCCCGGCGGCCACCACACCGCGGCGCGAGCGCTCGAGAACACCGGCGACGACCACGGGGCGGCAAGTGCCGGCGCGATGGACCACTCCCATCCCGGTGCCGACGGGGCGATGGCGATGGAACCGATCGCCTTCAAGATGCGCGACTCGACCGACGCCCTCTATCCCTGCAACGCCCTCGACGAACGCTATCAGCCCTCCTGTTTCCTCGGCCACGGCGGCATCCTGCTCGGCCACAGCGGCTACGACTGGGGGAAGGCCGCCACGGAGTGCGACCGACTCGCCGACTACAACCGGATGCTCTGCTACACCTCGCTCGGCACCAACGCCGCCGGCAACACGGTGCTCGATACCCGCCGCTCGATTGAACTCTGCAACGAGGGGCACCCCGACTGGCGACGGTGGTGCTTCGTCGGGGTGGTCAAGAACTTCATCGATGTCAGTGCCGACCCCCAGGACGGGATCGACTTCTGCAACGCGATGGAGGCGGGCGACAACAGGATGGGTTGCTTCGAGGCCGTCGGCGAACAGCTCACCGTGCTGCATTTTGGCGACACCGAGACGCGGTCGGCGATCTGTGCCGTCACGGGCGATGGCGAGGGACGCTGCCGCACCGGCGCCCGCCTGCCCGTCAAGATTCCTCCCGAGGCGCTGCCACCCGGCGGGGCCTGAGCTACTCCCAGGACTCGGGCAGCCCCTCGAGTTCGGCGAGAATCGCGAGGTACCCCTCGTGCCGGGAGGCCGGCACCTCCCCGGCGGCCACCGCGCCGAGGACCGCACAACCCGGCTCGTGCCGATGCCGGCAGTCCCCGAATCGGCACCCCTCGGCCAACGATGCCATCTCGGGGAAGAGGGCCGCCAGCTCGTACTTGGTCACATCCCAGACGCCCACCTCGCTGAACCCCGGGGTGTCGACCACGAATCCACCCGCGGCGAGCGGTACCATGACGGCCGTGGTGGTGGTGTGGCGACCGCGACGCGCCTTGACCGAGATCGCACCGATGCGGAGTCCGAGACCGGGCTCGATCACATTGAGCAGCGAGGACTTGCCGGCCCCGCTGGGGCCAGTCATGACGGTCACCTTGCCGGCGAGTTGCTTGCCGAGCTCGGCAATGCCGATCCCCTCGTTGGCGGCCGTCGGGAGGACCGGATACCCTGTCGCCGCGAGGTGGCTCACGATGGCATCCGGTGGGGCTACATCGACCTTGTTCACCACCACGATCGCGGGGATCTCGTTTGCCTCCGCCACCACCAGGAGCCGGTCGATCAGTTGCAGGATCGGGTCCGGGTCGGCGCTGGCGATCACCACCATCACCTGGTCGACGTTGGCCGCCACCGGGCGGGCGCCGCGTCCCTCCGGGGTCCGCCTGGCCAGCAGTGAGCTGCGCGGTTCGACCCCGGTGATGGCGAGGGTTTCTTCCTCGGCGGTGGCCGGATCGATCGTCACGCGATCCCCGGCGACAGCGCGGGTGCTGTCGCGCCGAGCGGTACCCCGAAGGACCGCCGTCCGCTCCTGGCCACGGTACAGGATCCGATAGGCGCCGCCATCGCGAGCGAGGACCACCGCCACCTCTGGCGTCATGCCAACCCCTCATGGGCGGCGATCAGGCCGTCGAGCATCCCCTTGACGTCGTAGAGGGAGAGGGCACCGAGTCGGAGGCGAACGTCGGCATCGTCCTCACCTCGGACGATCCAGTCGGTCTCCAGGTGGCCGTCGGGCTCGGTGCCCGAGGGATTCCAACGAATGAACAGCAGGGCGCCACCGAGGCGCCCTCGATCGTCCAGCTCCTCCTCGACCCAAACCGCCACCGAATAGGCCCGGCCATCCTCACCCGTGAAGGCGGGAGCACGGTCGTGTTTGGTGACGTAACCACCGAGAGTGACCTCGCTCACGACCGGCGTGTCGCCTCCTTGACCACGTTGCCCAGGATGA
This sequence comes from Gemmatimonadota bacterium, assembly GCA_024640185.1. Lineage (GTDB taxonomy): Bacteria > Gemmatimonadota > Gemmatimonadetes > Gemmatimonadales > GWC2-71-9 > Palsa-1233. Next base: position 4,867 of record JAHEFN010000120.1, read on the forward strand.
AGGCGATGTTCGCTGGCCGCTCGGCGAGCCGGCGCATGAGGTAGGGGTACCACTGGGTGCCAAAGGGGACGTAGACCCGCACCCGCCACCCTTCGCGGACCAGGGCCTCCTGGAGGTCGCGGCGCACGCCGTAGAGCATCTGGAACTCGAAGCGATCCGCCGCGATGCCGTGGCCGTTGATGAAGCCCTTGGCCCGCTCGATGATCACCTCGTCATGGGTGGCCAAGCCGGGATACGCGCCGTCGGCGAGCAAGCGCTCCATCATCCTGACGTAGTGCGCATCGACATCCCGCTTCTGGGGGAACGCCACGGTGGACGGCTCGAGATAGGCGCCCTTGCAGAGCCGTACCCGGGTCCCCGAGGTGACCAGCGCCTCGACATCCCCTGTCGAGCGGCGGAGCGCTGCCTGAATCACCACTCCCGTATGGGGAGCGAACTCGGTCGCGAGCCGGGCATGGAAATCCAGGGTCCGCTGCGTGTACTCGGACGCCTCCATGTCGATCCGGACAAAGCCCTCGAGTTCACGCGCCACACTGAGGATCTGACGAAGGTTGGCTTCGCAGTGGACCTCGTCGACATCGAACCCCATCTGGGTCAACTTGACCGACGCGTTCACTTCCACCCCGGCGGCGTGCATTGCCCGGAGGATCTCGATGTAGGTGTCCCTCGCGCGGTCGGCATCGGCGATGTCGTCCACGCTCTCGCCGAGCAGGTCAAGCGTGGCGGTGAGGCCACGACCCTGCAGTTCGGTTGCGGCGGCGACCGCGGTGGCGATGGTCTCACCGGCGACGAATCGCGAGGCGAAGGACCTCGCCAACCCGTTGCGGCGGACAAAGTTGAAGATCGACTGTCGTTCCGACAGCCAGAGGAGCGCTCGACGCATCATCGGTGGGCAGGGCCTCGGCATGGGATTGCCCTTCCCCGCGGTTCGGGGTGGGCGACCCAAAAATAGCGCCATGGCCTCCCCTCACGGTGCCGCCGGTGGTTGCGCCCCGGCCCGTGGGCCGCGAAACTGCCCGGACTCCCCACCTCCCCGATACAGGATCCGCCATGCCCCAGATCGGCTACGCGCGCACCCTCGGCCTCTTCTCGGCCACCATGATGGTCATCGGCGGGATCATCGGCTCGGGGATCTTCCTCAACCCGTCGGTGGTTGCCGCCCGAGTGGGCACCCCGGGATTGACGCTTGGTGTCTGGGCAGCCGGTGCCGGCATCGCCCTCATCGGGGCCTTCGTCTACGCCGAGTTGGGCCAACGGCGGCCCACCGCAGGCGGAGGGTACGCCTACCTCAGGGAGGCCTTCGGGCCACTCTCCGGCTTTCTCTATGCCTGGGCCCTGCTGTTGATCATCGCCACCGGCGCGGCAGCTGCCGTGGCGATGACCTTCGCGGGATACGCCGTTGCCCTGGTGGGCGGGCCCGCGCATTGGCAGCAGCCGACCGCCGCCGGAGCCATCGTGCTGCTCACCCTGGTGAACCTCGTCGGGGTGCGGCCAGCGGCCTGGACCCAGAACCTGTTCACGATCCTGAAGCTCAGTGCCATTGCCGCGCTGGTGGTGGCAGCCTTCACGGTGGCCGGGCTCGGTGGGCTCACGACACCCTCCGCCACCCCGGCACCGGAGGGGTCGCTGATCTTGATGATCGGTGCCGCCCTCGTGCCGGTGCTGTTCGCCTTCGGTGGCTGGCAGCAGACCAACTTCGTGGCCGAGGAGATCATCGCGCCAGAGCGGAACCTGCCGCGCGCCCTCGTCATCGGTGTCACGGCCGTGGCGGCGACCTACCTTCTCGTCAACGCCGCCTATCTCGGCGCACTTGGAGTCGACGGCCTCGCCACCTCGATCGCACCCGCGGCGGACACCATGGGTGCCGTGGCCGGTGAGACGGGCCGCGCCCTCATGGCCGCCGGCATCGTCGCCTCGACCTTCGGCTTCCTCAACCTCGTGCTGCTGGTCTCCCCACGGGTCTACCAGGCGATGGCGCGGGACGGCCTCTTCTTCGCTGCCTTCGCCAAACTGCACCCCCGGCGGCGCACCCCGACCATGGCGATCGTGGTCCAGGGACTCTGGGCGCTGGGGCTGGTCTACTCCGGGAGCTACGGGCAGCTGCTCGACTATGTCGTCTTTGCCGACTGGATCTTCTTTGGCCTGACTGCGGCCGCCCTGTTCGCCATCCGTCGGAACGATGGCGGCCAGAGCTCGGGCTTCACGGTGCCGTTCCACCCCTGGACCACCGCGGTGTTCATCCTCGCAGCCGCCTATGTTGTCATCGGATCGGTCGCCTCGAACCCCGGCAATGCACTCCGCGGTGGCGGCCTGCTCCTGCTGGGTGTCCCGGCCTTCTTCTATTGGCAACGACGGAGCATCGCATGACCTTCAACCCGACCACCATCATCGAGCCG
>JAHEFN010000001.1:0-11950 GCA_024640185.1 Gemmatimonadota bacterium
AACGTGATCATCCGGCCCTCGAAGGCATGGACCCATCTCTGGCAGTGGCGCGTCGCCGAGGGCGCCGCCCTGCCGCGTGACCGCTGAGATGAGCCACTGGGCGGTGCGCCGGACCGCCGAGGCGGTCGCCCTCACGATCCTCGGCGCGGTGCTGCTGGTCGCCCTGGTTCATCTCCTGCCGGGCGATCCGCTCAACGCCATCATCGGCGAGCGGGCCCTCGACCCTGCCACCAAGGCGCTGCTCCGTGAGCAGTGGGGCGTCGACCATCCCCTTCCGGTGGTCCTCGGCGACTTCATGGTCGGGATCACCCGTGGCGACCTCGGGATCTCCTATGGGGAACAGCGGCCGGTCGCGACCCTGCTCGCGGAACGCCTGGGTCCCACCCTGCTCCTCGGCTCGCTCACGCTGCTGATCACCTTCACGGTCGGCATGGCGCTCGGGCTCTGGTCCGCGCTTCGTCCACGCAGTCGCCGCGCCCAACTCCTCGGCACCCTCACCCTGATCACCTACACACTGCCATCGTTCGTGATCGGCTTGGTGTTGGTCTGGGTCTTCGCCGTCTCGTGGCAGTGGCTGCCCTCCGCCGGTCTCGACGATCCCCTGCTGCCGATCGATGCCACGGGTGGTGCGGTGCTCCTCGATCGTATTCGACACCTGATCCTGCCGCTGGCCACGATGGTCCTCGCCACCATCGCGGTGCCGATCCGCCAACAGCGGTCGGCGGCCCTCGCGACCGTGGCCGCCCCCTGGGTGATGGCCGCTCGGGCACGCGGCGTCTCGCCGTGGCGCATCGCCTGGCAGCACGTCTGGCGCCCAGCGGTGACGCCGGTGATCACCCTGCTCGGACTCTGGCTGCCGCTCTTGGTCTCCGGTGCGGTCTTCGTCGAGTATGTCTTTGCCTGGCCCGGCGTCGGCGCCCTGATCGCCGAGGCCACCGGCACCCGCGACATCCCCGTGGTCATCGGGGCTGGCGTCCTCCTCGTGGCAGCTGTCCAGCTCGGTTCGCTGATTGCCGACCTGCTCTATCGGGTGGCGACACCGGGAACGGTCGAATCGTGAGCATCCGTCATCGTCTCGGCGTGGTGCTGGCGTTCACGGTGATGCTGCTCGCCATCTTGGGTCCGCTGCTGACCGGGGATCCGACGGCGCAGCCCGATCCGGTTGGGGGGCGGCTGTTGGCCCCGTCGACCGCCCATTGGCTCGGCACCGACGCGTTCTCACGCGACGTCCTCAGTCGTCTCGCTCACGGGGCGCGCCTCTCCCTGTTGATCGCTGCGATCGCCATGACCACGGCCGGCAGCATCGGTGTCCTGTTCGGTGTCGTCGCGGGTGGCGTGCGAGGCCTGTTCGGCTGGACCACCAGTCGTGCCATCGACATCGCGCTGGCCCTGCCTCGCATCGTCGTGCTCCTGGTCGTCGTGGCGGCGCTCGGGCAGATCACCCCGGTCGAGTTGGGCTTGGTACTCGGCCTCACCGGTTGGCCCTCGATCGCACGACTGGTCCGCGGTGAGGCCCTGCGGCTCCGTGAGGAGACCCACGTGACGGCTGCGGTGGCGCTCGGTGCCCCTCCGGCCCGGGTGATCGCCCGTGAGATCCTCCCGGGGACGCTGCCCCCCGCCCTGGTCGCGGCGACCCTCGGCGTCGCCGATGTGGTGCTGTTGGAAGCTGGCCTCGGTTTTCTGGGCATCGGCGTCTCACCGCAACTGCCGACATGGGGGAGCATGATCCTCCAGGCGCAACGCCATCTCGCCGAGGCGCCGTGGTTGCTGTTGGCGCCCGGCGTGGCCTTGGTCGTCGCCACGGCGGCGGCGACCTTGCTCGGCGATGCCCTCCGTTCACGTCTCGCCCCCGGTTCCCGATGACCCTCCTCGACGTTCACGACCTGCACGTCGCGTTCGATGGATCCGGCCACCAGGCGGTGACCGCGGTCGACGGAGTCTCCTTCGGTGTCGGCCGAGGCGAGCTGGTGGCACTGGTCGGCGAATCGGGATGCGGCAAGTCGCTCACCGGATTGGCGATCCTCGGCCTGCTCCCGGAGACGGCCCGGACCCTCGACCAGAGCAAGGTGGTCTTCGATGGCACCGATCTCACCACCCTCGCCCCGGCTGCCATGCGACGATACCGAGGTGCCCGGATCGCGATGATCTTCCAGGACCCGGTCGCCTCGCTCAATCCGGTGATGCGGGTCGGTGCACAGATCAGCGAGGCGATCCGGGCTCACGGCCGCGCCACTCGGCAGGAGGCACGTGCGCGGGCGATCGCGCTCCTGGCTGAGGTCGGCATCGCCGATCCCGCGAGCCGGGTCGACGCGTACCCCCACCAACTGAGCGGTGGCATGCGTCAGCGGGTGATGATCGCGATCGCACTCGCCGCGGAACCCGAACTGTTGATCGCTGATGAGCCGACCACGGCGCTCGACGTCACCGTCCAGGCACAGATCCTCGAGCTCCTCGATACCCTGCGGGCATCACGGGGAATGGCCGTGCTGCTGGTGACCCACGACTTGGCCATTGTGGCGAGTCGGGCCGACCGGGTGCTCGTCATGTACGCGGGACGCATCGTCGAGTCGGCGGCGACTCGTGACCTCTTCCATGCCCCGCGGCACCCCTATACGCGTGGCCTCTTCGGATCGCTCCCCACCCTTGCGGACGGCAGTGCGCGTCTCGCCCCGATTCCGGGAATCGTGCCCCCCCCCGACCGCTGGCCATCAGGTTGCCGCTTCCATCCGCGATGCCCCGTCGGAGTCGACCGCTGCCGGCGGGACGTCCCGCCGCTGGTCGACATCGGACCACGCCACACTGCGGCATGCTGGGTGACCGGCGCGGAGGCCAACCGGTGACCACGCCACTCGTCGAAGTCCGCGACCTCGTCAAGCACTACCGCCCAGCGGGCTGGTTCAACCGGAACGCCCCGTCGATTCGTGCCGTCGAGGGCGTCTCGCTCGAGGTGGCGCCCGGGGAGACCCTGGGCCTGGTCGGCGAGTCCGGCAGTGGCAAGTCGACGGTCGGCAGGGCGGTGCTGCGACTCGAGGTCCCGACCGGCGGAACGATCCGGTTCGAGGGTCGAGATCTGGCCGACCTCTCCCCGGCGGAACTCCGGGCCACCCGTCGCCGGATGCAGGTCATCTTTCAGGACCCATTCGGCTCGTTGAATCCCCGGCGCACGATCGGTGCGTCGATTGCGGAGGGGATCGAGATCCACGGCCTCGCGCCGGCAGCCGAGATCCCGGCGCGGGTCGATGCCTTGCTGGAGGAGGTCGGCCTCGACCGCAACTACCGCCACCGCTATCCGCATGAGTTCTCGGGAGGGCAACAGCAGCGGATTGGCATCGCGCGAGCCCTCGCCGTGGAGCCGGCCTTCATCGTCTGCGATGAGCCGGTTTCGGCCCTGGATGTCTCGATCCAGGCGCAGGTCCTCAACCTCCTGCTCGACCTGCGCGAGCGACACGGCCTGGCATACCTCTTCATCGCCCATGACCTCGCCATCGTCAGGCGCATCGCCGACCGGGTGGCGGTGATGTACCTCGGCACCATCGTCGAGACCGGGCCGGCGCGCACGGTGATCAGTGACCCGCGTCACCCCTACACCCGAGCGTTGGTGTCGGCCGTGCCGCACCCCGACCCCGACCGGCAGGGGGATCGCATCGTCCTCGAGGGTGAACCGCCATCACCCTCGGCGCCGCCACCGGGATGCCCGTTCGCTCCGCGCTGCTTTCACTCCCAGCGCGACCGTCGCTGTGACCAGGAGCGGCCCCTGCTCAGGATGGTTGAGGATCGTCAGGTCGCCTGCCACCACGAGGGGTAGCTGGCGCCCGCGGGGGTGCCGCGCGTCTAGCGGCCGCCGTTGGCGGTGGGCCCACCCTGCCGGAGGACCGGCAGCGACTGACGGCGCATCGCGGCGCCACCGAGTGGTTCGACCGGGAAGACCCGCACCCGCGGGACAGGGGCGCCCCGGCTCACCAGCAACGGCGGCCCATCGGCTCGGGCCAACTGGTGTCGGATCACGTTCTTCGCCTCGCCATCGATCCAGTACCGGGTCATGACCCCGGCGAGGGTGACCTCGACCACGTAGATCGGCTTGAAGAGGAAGCCACCGGCAACCGTGCGGGCCTCCGGTCGGCGGTCAACGACGCGGTAGCGCAACCACTGCATCTCCTGCCCGCGACCCGAAACGACCGGCAGGGCCCCGGCCGCGCCCTCGCGGAGCGGGAGCGCCCCGATGACGAGGTCGATCCCCACCATCGAGTAGGTCTCGGCCGCGTGGAGCCCCTTCCAGGTCTGTCGCTTCCCATCCGGGGTGATCCTCACCGAGCGGACCTCGCGACGATTGAACGTGAGCGTGGTCACACCGTCGCGATCTCGACGCACGGACTTGATGGTGCGCAGGGTCCAGCGTTCCAGCCAGACGCTGTCGAGGACCGAGGCGCCTCCGGCATCCTGGAAGTGGCGACTGCCAAGCCAGACGCGTTCGCCGTCGACCCGGACCGTGTCCATCTGGAACTCAGCCTCACGAACATCAACGGTGTCGGTCCCCTCGATCCGCTGCACCCGTTCCACGACAGTGAAGGGCGTCAGTCGGCGGCCATCCGGCGTCGGGTTCGACCCGTAGAAGGCGTAGTTCTCCAGCTCCATCCCGGCGGCAGAACATCCGGCGACGACCACCAAGGCGGTGCACAGGAGAAAAGTGGGGCGGCGCAGAAGGCGATCCTTGGTGACGGGGCGGTGCGACCGGTGAGGGGTTCTTTCCGGTGATACGGCGGCCGCAGGCCCCAGGTTGATCCGGCCCCCAAGATCGGGGGGCGTGCCGCGGGATTCAAGGTCAGCCAGCCTTTCGCATCAGGAGACGTTATGCTTGAATCGACCCTCATCAGGATGATCGTCGTGGCCCATCGCCTCGCATCCGTTCCGCTCTGGCTCGGCGTCCTTCCCCTCCTTGCCGCCGCCCAAGCCCCGCCGGCGACCTTTGTCCCGCGCCTCGATTCCATCGCCCACGCCCCCTCGGCCGACCGGATCGGTGCCGACATCCAGACCCTGGTCGACTTCGGCACCCGGCACACCCTGAGCGACACCCTCTCGACCACCCGTGGCATCGGGGCAGCCAGGCGGTGGATCCATGCCGAGTTCGAACGCATCAGTGCCGACTGTGGCGGCTGCCTGGAGGTCCGCTACGTCCGCAGCATCGTCGAGGGGCGAGCCAACAGTCGGATCCCCGAGGATGCCGCGATCGTCTCGGTGATCGCCATCCAATGGGGAAGCGTGCATCCCGACCGCTGGGTGATGATGTCGGGCGATATCGACTCCCGCATCAGTGCCGCGATGAACGCGGTCGACGACGCGCCGGGCGCCAATGACAATGCCTCAGGGATGGCCGGCACCCTCGAGGCGGCCAGGATCCTGTCGCGCCACCGATTTCCCAAGACCCTGGTCTTCGCCGGACTCGCCGGGGAGGAACAGGGCCTCCATGGCGGTGCCGCGCTCGCGGCACAGATCATCGACAGTGGGTGGACGGTGGAGGCGGTCCTCAACAACGACATGATCGGCAACATTGCCGGCATCAACGGTGTCGTCGATTCGCGCGAGTTTCGGATCTTCAGCGAACCGACCTCACCGACCGAGAGCGAGGCGTCACGACGCGCCCGACGGGTCTATGGCGGGGAGGTCGACGGCCCGTCGCGACAGCTGGCACGGTACGTCGAGCGGCTCACCCGCAGCTACCTCCCCGAGCTCGAGCCGAAGATGATCTACCGCCTCGACCGCTTCGGCCGCGGCGGTCATCACCGCCCCTTCAATGACGCGGGGATGCCGGGGGTGCGCATCATGGAAGCCCACGAGCACTACGACCGGCAGCACCAGGACATCCGCACCGAGGACGGCCGCGCGTTCGGTGACGTGATCGCATTCGTGGACTTCGACTACGCCGCTCGCCTCACCGGCGTCAATGCCACCGTGCTGGCGGGCCTTGCCGCCGCGCCACCGCCACCGGATGGGGTGCAACTCCGCGGAGCGGTGTCGGCCTCCACGACCGTGAGATGGGATGCCGCAGCAGGTGACGGCCTCGCCGGGTACCGGGTCTACTGGCGAGACACCACCGCCCCGCAGTGGCAGTGGTCGCGGTTCGTCCCCGCCGGCACCACGGGGGTGACGCTCGAGGGGACGATCATCGATGACTACCTGTTCGGCGTCGCCTCGGTGGGAGCGAATGGCCATGAATCGCTGGTCCAGTTCCCGACCTTTGGACGGTAGCACTTCACCGACCCGCCGTCGCACGATCCCGTGCGACACAGGCATCGGCAACAATTCCACCGAGAGGGTGCCCGGAGGCACCACGGAGAATCCATGCATCGTGGCCTGATGATCGGGGCCGTCGTGTTGAGTGTCGGCTGTGCCCACTCCACCCCGTGCTGTGACGCGATCACCGGCTCGGAGGGACCCTTCGCCGCCGCCGAGCCCACCCGGTTGACCTTCGCGGCCGGTGCCAACCGCTGGCCTGCCTTCAGTTGGGACGACCGGTCGATCAGCTATCGCTACCAGCGTGGCACCGGCGACCGGGACCTCTGTGCCGGGCTGCTCCCCGCCAGGGGCGGACAGCGCATCGGCGATGCCTGCGCCGGGGAACTGACGGAGGCCGGCCGGACCGACGTCTTCATGTCGCTGACCCCACTGGTCGGCGACGTGGTGGCCTTCACCCGACACTCGAGCACGCTCGGGGCGGTTGCCCCCCAAGCGGGCGGACTCTACGTGGGACGACTCGGCGCGATCGGCGAGGCACGGCTGGTGATGCCACTGCTGACCACGCCACCCGGCGGCAGCGTGCGCTATGACTTCTTGATGTCGCCGGCGCGCACCGGCCCCGACCAGATCATCGCGCTCGCCGGACAGTTCATCGTTGGGGCAAGAGTCGAATTTGGTCCCATCGACACGGTGTTCCACGGCAAGGAGATCGTGAAGATCGACCTCGACGGCACCATCGCCGCGATCACCCCGCTCTCCAGTGCGGAAGGGGCCGTCGCCTGGGCCTTCGACCCCGCCAGTGGCTTCGTCTACTTCCACCGTCCGAGCTACGCCGCCCCGACCGAATCTGCGATCTACCAGGTGATCGCCGACACCATCTTCCGGGTGTCGGTCGCGGGTGGACCGTCCGAGGCGATCTGGGGTCGACCGAGCACCGTGCCGTTCAACGGCCGAACCAATGAGGCGATCGACGGACTCGGCGCCGGGGGCGGGAGAGTGTTCATCTCGATGCACCGTGACCGACCGGTGCCGCCGCCACCCGCCAATCCGACCGGCACCGAGACCCGCAGCACCCTGGCCGAGATCACCCCGGGCGGCGCAACCCGCGAGTTCGCCATCCTCACCGCGCCGACGGGATCACAGCTCCTCTGGGGGCGTTTGGCGGTGAGTTCGGATGGCGATCATCTGGTGGCCGAGCGCCGCGAAGGTGGCGTCAATGACCTCTACCTCTTCGACCAACCGTGAGGGCGTCCGCCATGCCAACCGTGCCAGCAGGGCGTTGCTGCGCCTCCCGCCTCCCGGCGCTGGTGACCTTGATGGTGACCCTCGCCCTGCCGGCGATCGGGTCGGCCCAGGCAACCGGTGGATTGATCGGGACGATCGCCGACGCCTCGACCAACAGGGCCATCGCCGGGGTCGAGGTCCGTCTTGATGGTGGACGATTCCGGGCCACCACCGACCGGTCGGGGGAGTTCCGGCTGCGCGGCATCCCGGTCGGCTACCACAGGCTGGAGGTCGCCTGGCCCGGGTACCGCCCGGCGCGCCGTGATTCGGTGCTGGTGCGTTCGGGTGAGATCCAGCGGGTCGATGTCCGCTTGGCTCCTGAGGCGGTCGAGTTGCAGGAGTTGGTCGCGGTGGGCGTGCAGGACCCGGTGCTCGATCCGCTCGCCACCCAGACGGTCCAGCGCATCAGCGCCGAGGATCTCCGTCGCCTCCCGGTTTCCTCCCTGGAGGATGCCATCGCCCTGCAGGCCGGCGTGGTGGGCGAATCGTTCCGTGGTGGTCGGTCAGGCCAGCAGGCGTTCATCCTCGACGGATTCGGCATCAAGAACTCGCTCGACGCGTCCACCAACGGAACCGGGATCCGGATTCCGACCGACCTGATCACCGAGGCGCGGTTGATCACCAACGGTTTCAGTGCCAAGTACGGCCAGGCAATCTCGGGGCTGGTCAGCGTGACGACCCGTGACGGGGGGGACCGCTGGCGCGGCCGCGCCGCCTATGAGACCGACCGTCCACTCTCCGGTGTGGCCGACCTCGGCCTCGACCGGATGGTCCTCGAAGCGGACGGCCCACTCTTCGGGTCAGTGAGGGCCGTCGGCATCGTCGACCTCTCGGCGCGGCTCGACTTCGATGCCGTCAACGCCCCGGCAGCGACCGATGAGCGTGATCCGCGATTTGCCACCCCGAGGCCACTGCCACACAACAGCGGTGAGAGTTGGACGGCGGCAGGCAAGCTCACCTTCCCGATCGGCAGCCGGATGACCGGCCGACTCTTCGGGCTGAGGACGATCGAGCAACAGTACCTGTATGACCAGCGCTTCAAGTATGAGCCCCAACTCGGGCCGGGGCGTCGGGTCGATGGCTCGCTGGTCTCGGCACACCTGCAACTCCTGCCGGGCTCGCAATCCACCACCCCGATCATCGGCGACCTCCGCGTGGGGTATTTCTCGCGCGACTTCGTGCGGGGTGCGGTCGATGCACCGGACTATCGGTTTGGGGCCTTCACCGGCCGGCGGCTGGCGATTCGGGGCGAGGAGATCGCCCGCAACCAGGACACCGTCGGCAGCCGCCAGCCGATTCCCGGGTTCGTCCCTCCGGGATTCAGTGACCGATCACCGTGGGGTGTCCCGGGATTCTTCCTCGGTGGGGCCACGACCGGCGAGATCGCCTGGAACACCTTCTCCGAACTGCGCAGCCAACTCGATGTCGCCGTCGGCCTGGGGCAGAGCGCCGACCTGTATGTCGGCGGGCTGGTCGCCGCCCAGGATGTCAAGACGTTCCAACGCATCCAGGCCTATCTCCCCACCGGTGGTGACGTGCCGCAACCGAGCGCCGCGGCATTCTCGCCACGGATCACCGGGGCGTATGTCGAAGCCCAGGCCCGGGCGAGTGACCTCGGCTTCACCGTCGGCGTCCGCTATGACGGGTTCGATCCCGGCGGTGATCTCAACAACGCCACGGTCGGCTCACGATCGTCGATCAACCCCCGTGCCGCGGTGTCAACGGTCCTCGATCGCGCCACGATCGTCGGCAGCGTGGGACGATTCTCCCAGGCACCCGACCTGCAGTACCTCGTCGATGCCGCCTTTGATGACACCACCCGAACCGGGCGCTTCCGGCAGGGCAATCCGAACCTCGGCTTCGAGCAGGGCACCCAGTTCGAGCTCTCCGGTCGGATCCGACTCCGCGAGATGACCTCCCTGCGGGTCAACCTCTACACCAAGAATCTCGATGGCCTGGTGTCCACCGCCCCACTGGGCGTCAATCCCGATTCGAGTCGCTTCGTGAACGCCGACGTCGGCAATGTCATCGGCGGCGAGTTCATCTTCGAGCGGGAGCGGGTGGGGGGCTGGGGAAGCCGACTGGCCTTGGTGGTGCAGCGTGCCGAGGGGACGGTCACCGATGCCTTCGAACTCCAGCGCCTGATCCGCATCGATCCCAACACCGGCGACACCCTCGCCCCGCCCGCCCGGGCGCAATTCCCCCTCAACTTCGACCGACGCCTCGCGGTGATCGCCACCGTCGATGGCGAGATCAACCCGGAGGGGGGGCCGAGGCTGTTCGGGGCGCACCCGTTCGGTCGCCTGCTCGCCTCGGCGGTCTTCCGCTACGGCAGTGGCCTGCCGTTCTCGCTGACCGACATCACCGGTGATTCGCTCGCAGCAGAACCCAACGGGTCACGGCTCCCCTCGCAGTGGACCATCGACCTGCTGATGCGGCGGCCGATTCGCATAGGCCGTTTCCTCGGAGGGCTGTACGTGGATGTCCGCAACCTCACCGATCAGCGCAACGTGCTGGCGGTGCGACGCGACACCGGCAACCCCGATGCCTCGGAGAGCTACCTCGCCACCATCGCCGAGGCGGCCTACCAAGCCAATCCCCAGTCGATTCCCTTCGAATCAGCGCGCTATCGTCGCTACGCCGACACCAATGGCGACGGCAGGATCGCGGGGCGCGACGAACTCTTCCCGCTCTACCTCTCGGCCGCACGGGACTTCTCACAGCCCTTGTTCGTCTACGGCCCACCCCGCCAGATTCGGTTCGGTATGGAGTTCACCTTCTGAACGGCATCCTCGCCGCGATCGGCCTCACCGCCGGCGTCCTTTCCGGTCTCTTCGGGATCGGGGGCGGCGTGGTGATCGTTGCCGCCCTGATCTCGCTGGCGAAATTCCCGATCCACAAGGCCACCGGCACCTCACTCGCGGCGCTGCTGTTGCCGGTTGGTGCGCTGGGGGCGTGGGAATACTGGCGGCAGGGCAATGTCGACTTGCCTGCCGCAATGATCATCGCGGCGGGCCTGGCGATCGGGGCGTGGTTCGGGGCGCGGCTCGGCCAACAGGTCAGCGGACCGACGCTCCAGCGTGCCTTCGCCGTCTTTCTGGTTGTGATCGCGATTCGGATGTGGGTGAAGGCCGGTGCCTGACAGCCGATGGTGTCGCGTGCGGCCGCGACCAGTCATGTGGGATCCACCGGGAGACTCGATGCCCAACCTCCACCGCAGCGCCACCGCCACCCTGCTCATGTTCCTTGGCCTGGCCGCCTGCAGCGGCAGCGCCGAGCCCACCGACGTCGCCGCCGCGGCGGACAGTGCCACCGGCTTCGTGATGGCACCGGTCCCGGATGGGCCCCTTGGTCAGAGCATCCTGCGAGGCCAGGCGATCTTCCTCGCCACCAGCGACTCCCTCCCCGACCACGTCGGCAACGACCTCGCCTGCGGGTCATGCCACCTCGATGGCGGGACACGAGCCAACGCCGGCCAGATGGTGGGTGTCACCGGCCAGTTCCCGCAATATCGCCCACGTGAAGACCGGATCTTCTCGATCGAGGACCGGATCAACGGCTGCATGGTGCGCTCGATGAACGGCACCCGAATCGCCCTCGATGACCCACGCCTGCGCGACATGGTGGCGTACCTGGCCCACCTCTCGACCGGGATTCCCGGTGGCAGCAAGGTGCCCGGTCAGGGATGGCCGCGCCCCGACGCGCTCGCCGGTGACACTGTCGTTGGCGCCGCCATCTGGATGCGGGAGTGCGCGCGCTGTCACGGCATCGATGGGGCGGGAACGCCACTCGCACCCCCCACCTGGGGCGATCGGTCCTACAACATCGGCGCCGGGATGGCCCGAATCCGCACAGCGGCCGGCTTCATCCTGGCCAACATGCCGTTCGACAAGCCGGGCACCCTCAGTGAGACCGAGGCCATCGACGTGGCCGCGTACCTGGTCTCCCGGCCACGGCCCGACTTCCCCGGCAAGGAGCACGACTGGCCCCTCGGCAATCCACCGCCGGATGCGGCCTATCGGACGACGGCAGCGGCGGACCGCTCGCCGTAGCCACCGACCTCACCCGGTGCGGTGGATCTCCGCTGCCGCCCGGGCGATCTCCGCCGTGGACATCACCGCCCACGGCAGGGCCAGCAGTGCGTCGATCCGGGCCGTGAGCGCTTCGGCGGTGGCGGCAAAGGCGACGTCCATCTCAGCGGCGCCGGCGGGATCAACGAGTCCCCAATGCACCGTCGCATGTCCCGGAAGCACCGGGCAACTCTCGAGCGCCCCATCGCAGACGGTGATCACCAGGTCCCAGTCGTCGCCGACCGCGGCGATCGACTTGGCGGTCTTTCCCTGCCAGGCAATCCCCCGCTGCCTGAGCGCCTCCACCGCACCCGGATGGGGGCCGGCGCCAGGCGTGGTCCCGGCACTCGCCGAGCGCACCAGGT
>JAHEFN010000001.1:11960-22268 GCA_024640185.1 Gemmatimonadota bacterium
CCACCGCGATGCCGCAGCAAGGCCTCCGCGAGCTGGCTCCGTGCCGAGTTGGCGGTGCAGAGCACCAGCACGCCGATCGGCGTCAGCCGGCGCGCCATCGTGACCGCGCTCGCGGGACAGCAGCATCGAAACTCGGGGGTCGCGGCGAGCGCCGGTGGCGCCGCCTCGCGGGGTACCCGGCGGAATCCGAATCGTGTGAAGAACTCCGGGGCGGTCTCCGTCAGCAACCAGATCGTGGCGAGTCCCCGAGCCTTCGCGTTCTCCACCAGACGCATCGTGATGGCCAGACCGAGTCCCTCCCCCCGGGCGGCCTCGGCCACCACGAGCGAGCGCAGCAGGACGTCCGGGCCGGCGATCTCCAACCCTCCGGCGCCGACCACTTCCCCATTGCGTTCGGCCACGACGAAATCGCCCAGCGAGTCGGTCACCCCGTCGAGCGGCAAGCCGTCCGCTCGCAGCAGCGCGTGGATGACCGGCAGGTCGGCGGTGACCGCCGGTCGGAGCCCGGCGCGTGGCCGGACCCCTCGCTGATCCGCGGTGTTCAGCAACAACCCGTCTCGATGCAGATCGTTCCAATGCAGCAATCGTCACCCATGTTGCCCTCCAGTCCAATCAAAAATGGTTGATATGAAATCCACGACGCCTTGCCGTGGTCAGCCACAGCAGCCCCCCTGGCGCACCGGCAACCGGCCCGATCGGGGCCGCAGCGCGATCACCAGGTCATGGAGCTCTTCGACCGCCGATGGATCGAGGGCATAGAACGCCCACCGACCGTCGCGACGATCACTCACCAACCCCGCCTCACGCAGCACCCGGAGGTGGAACGACAGACGACTCTGCGCGATGTCGAGGTCGGCCTGCAGGTCACAGACACACCGTTCCCCCGACCCCAACGTCCGGAGCACCGCCAAGCGGGTCTCGTCCGACAGCGCGTGGGCGATCGCCGCGAGGCGAGGGAGGTCGAGGGGGGCGGTCGTCGTGGCCATGGAGACAACATATCAAGGCTCGTTGATATGTCAAGTGATGGTCAACGGAGAGCGGCGCACAGCGAACGCAGGAGGCCCATCAGAGGCTCCCGCCGTTCGCTGCATCCCGTTACCCACTGCCCCGCTTCGAGGCGGCACCGACTCGATTCACGAAGGTCGGATTCGCCGCACTCGGTCCCTCCGTTTCCGGGCAAGGGGCGCGCGGCGAAGCACCGACCTTCGCTCATCGAGGGTGCCCCTCTCCGCCGGGCAGCCAGGTCCGTCCTCTCCGTTCCCCGATCTCCGGTCTCCGGTCTCCGGTCTCTGTCTAGCTTCGCGCCATCATCCGCCCAATCGGCTTGACCAGGAGGAAGAACACCCCGGCGAAGACCAGGCCGTAGACACCCACAGCCCCGAAGAGGGTCGGCAGGTCGAAGGAATCGTAGAGTGACGAGACGTTGCCACCGATGAAGGAGCCGACTGACACCGCCATGAACCAGACGCCCATCATCAGCGACATGACCTTCTGCGGTGCCAGTTTGGTCATCGCCGAGAGGCCGATCGGGGAGAGGCAGAGCTCCCCCACGGTCTGCAGGAAGTAGCAGACCAACAACCACCACCAGCCCACCCGGTCGCCACCTGCAGCGGCTGCAGCGGCCGGCACCATCCAGATGAACGAGAGGCCCACGAAGAAGAGCCCGATGGCGAACTTGGCGGTCGAACCCGGCGAGTGCTTCCCGAGCTTGACCCAGATCCAGGCGAAGACCGGGGCCAGGAGGATGATCCAGACAGAGTTGACCGACTGCCACCAACTCGATGGGAAGACGTTGCCGAACAACTCGTTGCGGGTGCTGCGGTCGGCGAAGAGGTTGAGTGTCGAGCCGGTCTGCTCGAAGATCGACCAGAAGACCGAGGCGCCCAGGAAGAGCACACCGAGGAGGATCAGTCGGTGTCGCTCGTCGACACTCCACTCATTGGCCAGGAAGAGCCAGGCGAAGAAGCCGACCACCACGAGAAGCAGGAACACCCCGAATCCGGCGTTGATCGACTCGACGGACAGCGGGTAGATCCCCGTCAGGTGGAGTGCAGCCAAGGCGGCCAGCACGCCAAGCACTCCCACCGCTCCCATGACAACCTTGCGTCGATTGGCGGCATCCTCGTCCGGTCCACTGCTCGGCGCCGGTAACAGGCCCGCGTCGCCCATCGCCTTGCCATCGAAGACGTACCAGAAGAGGCCCAGCGCCATCCCGACGGCGGCCGCACCGAAGCCCCAGTGCCACGAGGTCTCCGGGGAGAGTCCCCAGCCAACGAGCCGTGCCTTCCAGCCGTCACTCTGGGCCAGGTAGCCTGTCACCAACGGGGCGAGGAAGGCCCCGAGGTTGATGCCCATGTAGTAGATCGAGAAGCCGGCGTCGCGGCGCTCGTCCTCCGGGGCGTAGAGCTTGCCCACCATCACCGAGATGTTCGGCTTGAGGAACCCGGTGCCGATCACCACCAGGATCAGTCCCGAGAAGAAGGCCGCCACCGAAGAGAAGGTCAGGACGATGTGCCCCATCATGATGATCACGCCACCCCAGAGCACCGACTTGCGGGGGCCGATCAGGCGGTCGGCAATCCAGCCGCCGGGGAGACAGACGAGGTACACCAGTGCGGTGTACATCCCGTAGATCGCTCCCGAGCGGCCGGTGTCCCAGCCCAGCCCGCCCGTGGCGAGCGGTGCGGTCATGAAGAGCACCAGCAGCGCCCGCATGCCGTAATAGGAGAATCTTTCCCACATCTCCGCGAAGAAGAGCGAGCGGAGGCCGGCCGGATGGCCGAAGAAACCAGTCTGCGGTGGCAGGTTCACGGTCACTCCCGTCGGAATTTTTTCTTGAGCATGTCGAGTTGGGCCTCGACGGCGGCATCCTTGGCCCGTTGATCGAGAAACGGATCCTCGGGCAACGTCGGCTCACCCGTCTCCTCGTCGATCTGCGCCGCGGGCGGCTCGATCGGCAGGCCATTCGAGGCCCGCTGGAAACGCGACTTGGTCGATTGATACTCGCGCTCGGCGATGGTCACCTCGTCGCGCAGCACGAGGACCTTCCGTTCGAGCAGGTCGACCCGCTCCCGTGCCTTGGCCAGGTACTCCTCGGCGACCTGCACCGTCTCCTGATCCTCGATCTCCGCCGCCAGCCGGCCACGGCGCTCGTAGTCGGCGACGTTCTTGCGGGCCTCGGTCAGCTTGCGCTCCGACAGCTCGAGCGTGGCGTGCAGCTCGGTGAGGGCTGCCTTGAACTCGATCAGCGCCTCCCGCAATCCCGCCGCCTGTTCCCGGGAGGAACCGGCAGGGCGGTAGGCAAAGAGACGATCGAGGTGGACCTTGATATCGTCGAAGCTCATCCGGGTCGCGGCAGGAGGGAGTGGGGCGGGACCGCGAATGGTAGGTCGCGGCAGGGCACCGGGTCAAGCAATCGCCGTCGGGCTAGATTCGAGGAATCTACCTGGTGGAGCGAATCGTGCGACGGAACCTGGCCAACCTCCTGCTGCTTCTGGGCCTCTCGGCCTGTGCCGATGGCGACCGCCGATCGCCGATGTGCGGTCTGGCGATGCTGACCGGCCCCCTCGTCGCCTTGGAGGGGTTCGCCCGCGGTGATGCGCTCATCACGCCACCCGCCGACCTCCCCCCGATCATGGCGGGCCGCTTCGTGGCCGGACCGCTCGTCGAGGTGCTGATGAGCCGGGACGCCGACGGCCTCCTCCTGGCCGCGGTCGAGGGCCCCCAACCGGAGGCTGCCCGCCCCGGGTTCGGGGTGCTGCTGGTCGACCGATCGCGACGGCCACTCGGTGTCCTGATTCATGACGGACTGCCGGTCAGTGGTGCGACTCGCCTGGGCACGGTCGCGGTCGGTGATTCCCTGCTGCCGTTGCTCGGGGTGCTGGTGACGCCGGAGGCGATCGAGACCGCTGAGTGTCGGATGTTCACCGACGAGTGAGTGGACGATCAGGGTAAGATCCTCGGCGCGGAGTCGGCTCCGGGCATCGGCTCGGATCCTGAATGCCCTCGGGGAGAGGTGAGCTACCGGTGACGAACGACACGGCGGAGTGCGGGTGAGCAACAAGCCGATCAAGGTGATCCACGTGGCCAGCGGCCGGGAGTGGCGGGGTGGACAGCGTCAGGTGCTGCTCCTCGCCCGCGGCCTTGCCGCGACGCCGGAGGTGGAGACGAGCGTCCTGACCGGGGCCGGCACGCCCCTCGCCATCCGGCTCCGACAGGCCGGCGTCCCGGTCCATGAGGTCACCTGGTCGATGGGCCTCGACCCGAGAGTGGTCGGAGCCCTCCTCTCCGACCTCACGCCCGACACCATCGTTCACGCCCACGACAGCCACGCCCACACGCTGGCCGACGCCGCGATCAGGATTCGTGCCGGACGGCTCGTCGTCACCCGTCGCGTCGACTTCCCCATCAGGCAGGCGGCCCGCTGGCGGCGGGTCGACCAGGCCATCGCCCTGTCTACCTCGGTGCGAAGCCGGTTGCTCGCGGCCGGGGTTCCCGAGGACCGGATCACCGTGATCCCGCCGGCCGTCGACCTCGACGCCCTCGACCCGCCACCGCCGTGGCCCGCGGCCGTGCGGATGCGAACCGGCGTGACCCCCTGGGTCATCTGCGTCGCGGCCCTCACCCCCGAGAAGGGCATCGACATCCTCCTCGACGCCGCGGCACGAGTGCGAACCACCCATCCGGACGTGGAGTGGATGGTCCTCGGGGAGGGTCCCCAGCGGAACGCCCTGCTGGCCCGCCGCAAGAGCCTCGGGCTCGATGACGTGGTCGCCTTCCCGGGGCAGGTCGAACATCCCGAGGCCGTGGTCGCCCAGGCGACCCTCCTCGTCCAGCCATCGCGAAGCGAAGGGTTCGGGTCATCGGTGCTCGATGCCCTCGCCCGCGGTGTCCCGGTGCTGGCGAGTGACACCGGCGGACTCCCCGACTCGCTGGTCCACGGCGGGGGCCTTATGGTCCCCGCTGGGGATGCCGAGGCGTTCGCCCGGGAGGTCCGCTCGCTGCTGGATGACCCGGCACGGCGGGAACGCCTTTCGGGCGATGGTCGCGTCGCGGCGGAACGGTTCGCGGTCCCACAGTTGGTCCGCCGCACGCTCGACGTGTATCGTTCGCCCGAGATGACCGAGTCAAGCGCATGATCTATTTCTGCATCCCCACCCGGGATGAAGCCGCCACCGTCGGCCTGGTACTGTGGAAGATCCGCCAGGCGATGAGCGGCTCGTCACGCGAGTACCAGTTGTTGGTCGGTGATGACGGTTCGACCGACGCGACCGCCGAGGTGCTCGCGCCGTACGCCAATGTGCTGCCGATCAGCGTGATCCGTCATGAGCAGCCGCTGGGCTACGCGGCCACCGTCGAACGGCTGCTCAAGGAAGCCCTCGAGCAGTCCGACCGGCACAAGCGGGACTCGGCGATCCTGCTGCCCGCCGACTTCACGATCGACCCGGCGGAACTCGACGAGTTCCTGAAGAAGCTCGACTCCGGGGCCGACCTGGTCGTCGGCGAAGCCACCGTCGAGGGCGAGGCCGACCGGGGCCGGCGGCTGGTCCGCCGCTGGGCCCCGAGGCTGCTGGGACGGCGGGTCCGTGTCCGGGGGGTCCGTGACATCGTCTCCGGGGTGGCGGCCTTCCGGTTGGTCGCCTTGCGCCAGGCATTCCGGGACCGCCCCGATCGATGGCTCGCGACCGATGGCTGGGCTGCGAGGGCGGAGTTGTTGGCATGGGCCGCCGCTGGAGCGCGGCAGGTCGAATCGGTGGCGATCACCGAACGGGCCGATCGACGCCAACGTCCCTCCCGGACCACCCCCTGGCCACTCGCCCGCGAGCTCTGGCACGCCCGCGGGCAGCTGGTTGCGCCGACCGTCCAATCGGCATCGCTCAGGGAACGACCGGCCCGTGCGGTGCCACGCAGCAAGGAAGCCGCCTGATGATGTTTGCCGTCGTGATGCTCGCCGTCCAGACCGCCGCCGGACCGCCGCCGCCCGTGCCCTTTTCGGTGGGGGAGCGGATCGAGTTCAGCGGGAAGTTCTCGGGCTTCATCAAGGCCGGCAACGCCACACTCGCGGTGGAGGCCATCGACACCGTGCGTGGCGCCGAGAGCTGGCGCTTCTCGTTCACCACCGAGGTCGACAAGCTGGGATACAGCAACCGGTCGGTCTTCGAGTCGTGGACCGGGACCCAGGACTGGATCTCCCGGCGGTTCATCAAGAACGTCACCGAGCAGGGCCGCACCCGGTACGAGCTGTTTCGGATCCATCCCGACTCGGGGTTCTACCGACGCAACGACAACACCGAGACCAAGCCGACCTCGGTGTCGCCGCTCGATGACGTGGCCTTCTTCTATTGGATCCGCACCGTCCCGCTCGAGGTGGGCACGACCTACACCTTCCAAAATTACTTCCGTGCCGAGCAGAACCCGGTGGTGGTGAAGGTCGAGAAGCGCGAGGAGCGGAAGATGCCGGACGGCAGCAAGGTGCAGACCCTGCTCCTCCGTCCGATTGTCGACGAGGAGAACGGGATGTTCTCGAGGAAGAGCAAGGCGAAGCTCTGGCTGACCGATGACAGCCGACGGATTCCCGTCGCGATCGAGACCACCCTCTTCATCGGCAACCTCAGGCTCGAGCTCAGCTCCTACACCCCCGGCGGCTGATGACCGCGCACGAGGCCGACCTCTCCCGGGTGCGCACGGTGCCCATCGCCGGCCGATCGAACAAGGTCGAGCCTTCCCTGCTCGCCAAGCTCCCGGCCGACGATCGTTCGTTCGCCGCCTTCCTCGCTGCGCTGCCCGACATCCTTGCCGCCCGCGATCTCCGCAAGGTGATCGACCACCTCGCCCGGGCCGCCGAGCGCCAGCGCGGTGTCGTGGCGATGCTCGGGGGCCATGTCATCAAGGTCGGCCTGGGCCCCCTGCTCGCCGAGTTGGTCGGGTCCGGCGTCATCACCCACGTGGCGATGAACGGGGCCGCTGCCATCCATGACTACGAACTCGCCGCGTTCGGCGGTACCAGCGAGGATGTTGCGGCGGGACTCGCCGATGGCACCTTCGGGATGGTGGAAGAGACCGGCGCCGAGATGAACGCCGCCATCGTGGCCGCCGCCGCCGCCGAGGCCGGGCTTGGCGAGGGTATCGCCACCGCTCTCGCCACGCGCGATCGGCTGCCGGGACGGGAGGCATCGTTGCTGCTCGCCTGCCGGACCCACGGGGTGCCGGTCACGGTGCACCCCACCATCGGAGCCGACATCATCCATCAGCACCCGCAGTTCGACGGTGCGGCACTCGGCGACACGGCGGCGCGCGATTTTCGTCGCCTCGCCGGAGCGCTCCCCGGCATCCACGACGGCGGTGCCGTCCTCAATCTCGGCAGCGCCGTGACCATGCCGGAGGTCTTCCTCAAGGCGCTCACGATCGCACGGAACCTCGGGGAGGGTCGTCCGCATGACTTCCTCGCCGCCGACTTCGACATGGTGCGGCACTACCGCCCGCGCGTGAATGTGGTCGAACGACCGACCCAGGCGGGCGGCATCGGCCTGCAGTTCACCGGTCATCACGAGATCATGCTGCCACTGCTCGTCTGGGGCGTGCTCGAGGCACGGTCGGTCGGCGGGACCGGATGAGGGTCCACCTGATCCTCCTCGGGATGGTCCTGGGATGTTCCCAGGCACCGCCACCGGACCAGGCTCCCCGGACGACGATGGTCACGGTGACCGAAGCGTCGTTCGTCGCAGAGTCACTGGCCGAGGAACAGATCCGGCTGCTGCTCAGGAGCGAGTCCTCGCTCATCGAGCCGGATTCCTTCTTTGCCGAGGGGGCGATCGTCCTCGCGGACGGCGAACTGCGTGGCTCGGTGCCGCGACTCGCCGGGGTCGGCCTCGGGGGCACCATTCAACTGGTGAGCACGAGGGTGTCGACCAGCGGAGGATTTGTCTGGGCGATCATCGAGTACCGCTGGCTGCCGATGTTCGAGAGCGACGTGATCCGGTTCGGCGTGGCCACGCTGGTCTTCGGCCGGGATCGCGAGGGAGCGTGGAAGCTGATGCACATGCACTCGTCATCGCCAGTCCAGGCACGGGAGCGATCATCCCCCGCGGATGCGACTGACGCACTCCCCGGGGCATCCGGAGGGTAGCATCCCGGGGTCCGACCTCGGCGCTCGCCGGCAACGCAAACGACCGGCGTCGCCCGATCCTCTGGGCCACGCCGGTCGTCCCAAGCCATGACCCGATGGGTCAGGTCGTCGGACGCTCCCCGCGGATGGTGTCGCGGATCTTCTGCGCCGTCTCCGGCGAGAACATCTTGATCAGCGTGTAGATCACAAACCCGAAGAACGCCCAGGTCAGCACTGTCAGCACCAGACCAAGCAGCATGCCGAAGATGCCACCGAGGATCTTGAAGGCGACCATGGCGAGGAACGCAAAAGCCGCGAAACCGCCGATATTACGAATCATCGTGAAGTACTCCCCGACCGCGTGAATCCGCGAGCGCACCCTGCGCCAGCGTCTGGGTTAGGATACGGGAGACCAGAGGGAGAGGTTTCAAACCGAACCGTATGCAATCAGGATCCGATGTTCTCGTTGTGGGCGGGGGTGCCGTGGGCGCCTCATGCGCCCGAGCCCTGGCCGTCGCTGGCGCCCGCGTCACGGTGGTCCGGCCGCCACGCCTTGCCGGTGAGGCATGGGCCGCCGCGGCGGGGATGCTGGCGGCCCAGATCGAGGCGGGACCCGAGGAGGCGCTCTTCAACCTGGGCATCGCCGGGCGAGCCTTCTACCGTCGCGAGGCGGCCGCCCTGACCGACAGCACCGGGATCGAGATCGGGCTCGCCCAGGACGGCATCCTGCAGGTGGCCGTCGAGGAGGCGCAGGTCGAGACCCTCAAGGCCAAGGTCGCCTGGCAACGCCAGCAGGCCCAGCGAGCGGACTGGCTCGACCCGACCGAACTCGAGGAGGGTTGGCCTTGGCTCCGAGCAGGTTTCGGGGGGTTCTGGGCTCCCGAGGACGGAACCCTCGATCCGATCGGCCTCGTGGAGGCCTTCCTGGCCGACACCGAGCGGCGCGGCGGTCACATCGTGGAGGACCGGATCACCGGGCTCTGGCGTGAGGGCGGGCGACTGATGGGCGGGCTTGGGGAGCAGAAGCGCCACCCGGCCGATGCCGTCGTGATCGCGGCGGGCGCCTGGTCGGGTCGGCTCGATCACCTCCCTCGCCCGCTCAGCATCGAGCCGGTGCGCGGCCAGATGATCGCCCTCGACTGGCCGAAGGGGGCCCGATCGGTCACGGTGTATGGCGATCACTGCTACCTCCTCCGCCGGGGGGACGAGCTGCTCGCCGGCGCGACGATGGAGCACGCCGGCTTCGCCACCGCACCGGACCCGGCCGCGATGGCCGACATCACCTCCCGGTTGACCACCATCTATCCCGCGATCGCCGCGGCCAAGCCAGGGCGGCAATGGGCCGGCCTCCGGCCCGGCACGCCCGACGGCCTGCCGATCATCGGCCCCGAGCCTCGGCTCGACGGGCTCTGGTATGCGACCGGCCATGGCCGCAATGGCGTGCTGCTGGCGGGCATCACCGGGGAGTTGATCGCCCAGGGGATCGGCGGCGAGCCGCTGCCGGAGGAGCTGCGGCTGGTCCGCCCGGGACGATTCTGGGACTGGTAGCGGTCCTCACCGCGTCTCGGTCGCGGTCCCCATGGCCTTTGATGGCCTCGCTCCCGGGGCACCACTATCTTTTGTGGTTCGATCGGATCCCCGACCCGGAGCCGCAGTGGCCGTACCGCTCGTCCAGCTGACCTATGCCGAATCCGCCTCGCCGGCGGCACCGGCCGTGCCTGCCCGCAAGCCGAAGTGGCTCAAGGTCCAGGCGCCGGGCGGGCAGGAGTACCTGCGCCTCCAGCGGATGATGCGGGAACTCGGCCTGCATACCGTCTGCGAAGAGGCCCGCTGTCCCAACATCGGGGAGTGCTGGGAGCACAAGGCCGCGACCTTCATGATCCTCGGTGATGTCTGCACCAGGAACTGTGCCTACTGTGCCGTCTCCCATGGGACGCCCAAGGCCTTCGACCCCGCCGAACCGACCCGCCTCGCCGAGGCCGTCGGCCGGATGGGACTCGAGCACGTGGTGATCACCTCTGTCGATCGTGATGACCTGCCCAATGGGGGGGCCGAGGCGTTTGCCGGCTGCATCACCGAGATCAAGCGGCGGCTGCCGGACACCTCCGTCGAGGTGCTGATCCCGGATTTCAAGGGCTCCGAGCAGGCGCTCAGGATCGTCATGGACGCCAAGCCCGACATCCTCAATCACAACCTCGAGACGG
>JAHEFN010000001.1:22278-26632 GCA_024640185.1 Gemmatimonadota bacterium
TACCGTCTGGCGCGACCGGGCGGGCGCTACGACCGGGCCCTCCGGGTCCTCGCCAATGCCCGGGCGATGGATGCCGACGCGTTGACCAAGTCGGGGGTCATCCTCGGCATGGGCGAGGAGTGGGACGAGGTCGTCACCTGCATGCGCGACCTGCGCCGCAGTGACGTGAACATCCTCACCTTGGGCCAGTACCTCCGCCCGTCCGACGGGCATCTCCCGGTGGTCCGCTACTACACGCCGGCCGAGTTCAACGAACTGCGCGAGATCGGCCTGAAGCTCGGCTTCAGCCACGTGCAGAGTTCCCCCCTGACCCGTTCGTCCTATCACGCCTGGGAGCAGATCGACCAGGCCAAGGCAGCAAGGATCGCATGATGGCCGTGTCCACCGACCGCCGTGCCCCCTCCACCAGCGAGACGCGCTACAGCGCCGAATACCGCGACTGGCTTCGGATGATGGTGCTGATCCGCCGCTTCGAGGAGCGCGCCGGGGAGGCCTATGCCGTGGGGCAGATCGGTGGCTTCTGTCACCTCTACATCGGCCAGGAGGCGGTGGCGGTCGGGACGATCTCCGCGCTCAGGGCCGACGACTACGTCATCAGCGCCTACCGCGAACATGGCCAGGCGCTCGCCCGCGGGATGTCCTCGCGCAGCGTGATGGCGGAGCTGTTCGGCAAGGCCACCGGCTGTTCCGGCGGCAAGGGCGGCTCGATGCACCTCTTCGACAGCTCCCTCGGCTTCCTCGGCGGCCACGGCATCGTCGGTGGGCAGATCCCGCTGGGCGCCGGCTTCGCCTGGGCAGCCAAGTACCGCAAGACCGACCAGGTCTCGCTCACCTTCTTCGGCGAAGCCGCCGCCAACATCGGCTCGTTCCACGAGGCCCTCAACATGGCCGGGCTCTGGAAGCTGCCGGCGATCTTCGTGATCGAGAACAACGGCTACGGCATGGGCACCGCCATGAAGCGGGCCTCGGCGATCGACGACTTCGCCATCCGTGCCGACTCCTACGGCATGCCGGGGGTGAGCGTCGATGGGCAGGATGTGCTCACGGTGCGCGCAGCGATGGACGAGGCGGTGGAGCGGGCGCGGGCCGGCGAGGGGCCGACCCTGATGGACATCCAGACCTACCGCTACGTCGGCCACTCGATGTCCGATGCCCCCCATGGCACCTACCGCAGCAAGGATGAGGTCGAGGAGCGCCGTTCCCGCGATCCCCTCGACGTCCTCGAGCGCCGGATGCGCGAGCTCAACCTCATCGACGACGACGGCATGGCCGAACTCGCCGCCGAGGTCGCCGCCGAGGTCGCCGATGCGGTGCAGTTCGCCGAGGAGTCTCCAGAGCCCGACGCCGAGCAGCTCTTTTCCGACGTCTACGCCCCGAACCAGGGGACGGTCTGATGGCCACGATGACCTACCGCGATGCCCTCAACGCCGCCCTGCGCGAGGAGATGACCCGCGACGGCGACGTCTACCTGATGGGTGAGGAGGTCGCGGAGTACGACGGCGCCTACAAGGTCTCCCGCGGACTCCTCAAGGAATTCGGACCCCTCCGTGTGGTCGACACCCCGATTGCCGAGCTCGGCTTCACCGGGATCGGTGTCGGTTCGGCGATGGTCGGCCTCCGGCCGGTGATCGAGATGATGACCTGGAACTTCGCCCTGCTGGCGATCGACCAGATCGTCAACGTTGCCGCCAAGATTCGCTACATGAGCGGCGGTCAGGTCGCCTGCCCGATCGTCTTTCGGGGCCCGGGCGGCGCCGCCCTGCAACTTGGCGCCCAACATTCCCAGGCCTTCGAGAGCTGGTACGCCCACATCCCCGGACTCAAGGTCGTGATGCCGGCCACGCCGGCAGACGCCAAGGGCCTGCTCAAGGCGGCGATCCGCGACGATGACCCGGTGGTGTTCATCGAGGGCGAGATGCTCTACAACGTCAAGGGCGAGGTACCGGACGAGGAATACGTCACGCCGATCGGGGTCGCCGACATCAAGCGCGCCGGAGCCGATGCGACGATCGTCTGCCACTCGAAGACCGTCAAGCCGTCGTTGCAGGCGGCCAAGACCCTCGCCGGCGAGGGCATCGACTGCGAGGTCCTCGACCTCCGCACGATTCGCCCCCTCGACGTCGAGGCGATCCTCCGGTCGGTGGCCAAGACCAATCGGCTGGTGATCGCCGAGGAAGGGTGGGGGTTCGCCGGTGTCGGTGCCGAAGTGAGTGACCTCGTGCAGCGCGAGGCCTTCGACGACCTCGACGCCCCGATTCGCCGCGTGCATCAGGCCGATGTCCCGATGCCGTACAACAAGCACCTCGAGAAGGCCGCCAAGACGGACGCACCGAAGATCGCGTCTGCCGTGCGCGCCGTCTGCTACCGGGACTGACGCCATGGCTACCAAGGTCGTAATGGAAGCACTTTCACCGACGATGGAGGAGGGCATCCTCGTCGAGTGGAAGAAGGCCGAGGGTGATCCCGTCACCACCGGCGATGTCCTCGCCGAGGTCGAGACCGACAAGGCGGTGATGGAGCTGGTGGCCCGCGCCGATGGCGTCATGCTCAAGCTGGTCGTCGCCGCCGGAGCCACGGTGCCCGTGGCCGAGGTCGTCGGCTGGATCGGTGAGCCGGGAGAGGCGGTGCCCAGCGGCAGTGATGATGCCCCGGCGGCAGCTCCGGCAGCAGCTCCAGCCGCAGCTCCAGCAGCCCCCACACCTGCGACCCACCCCGAGCCGGCTGCTGCCGTGGCGGCGCCGGCTGTTCCCGCCGCAGCCAGCGGGCGGATCAAGGCCTCGCCGGTGGCTCGCCGGATGGCCGAGGAGCGTGGCCTCGACCTCGGGGCGATCACGGGATCGGGCCCCGAGGGACGGATCATCAAGCGAGATGTGGCGGCCACCACGGCCACGCCGATGCCGGTCACCGGCGGCGCGCCGACCGCCGGTGCGGCGTTCACCGATGTGGCCAACTCCCAGATGCGGAAGGCGATCGCCAAGCGACTGGTGCAGTCGATCGGCCCGATCCCGACCTTCTACCTCACCGCCGAGGTCGACATGGAGCGAGCCACGGAAGCGCGTGAGGCGCTCCTGGCACGCGACAAGGACGGCCGGTTCTCCTTCAACGACATCCTGATTCGGACCACGGCGGCGGCGCTGGCCCAGCACCCCGCCGTCAATGCCTGGTGGATGGACGACCACATCCGTCAGTGGCAGGATGTGCACATCGGCGTGGCCGTGGCCATCGACGAGGGGTTGATCACACCCGTCATTCGGCATGCCAACACCAAGTCCCTGCGCGCCATCTCGGCCGAGGTCCGCGAGCTCGCGGGGCGGGCCCGGGCCAAGAAGCTGGCCCCTGAGGAATACACCGGCGCGACGTTCACGATCTCGAACCTTGGCATGTTCGGCATCGATGAGTTCACGGCGATCATCAACCCACCGGAGGCGGGCATCCTCGCGGTGGGCCGGATCGAACCCAAGCCGGTCGTGATCGATGGCGCCGTCGTGATTCGCCGCCGGATGCGGCTCACCCTCTCCTGCGATCACCGGGTGATCGACGGCGCCACCGGCGCCCAGTTCCTCCAGACCCTGGTCGGCATGCTCGAGCACCCGCTGGCGATGGTGTGGTAGGGCAGCCGATCACCGACCGACCTGACAACGAGAAAAGGCAGACACGTGGCCAATCACACATTTGACGTCGTCATCATCGGCGGTGGGCCGGCGGGATACCCCGCCGCGATTCGCGCCAACCAGCTCGGCCTGACCGCCGCCGTCGTGGAGAAGGACAAGCTCGGTGGCGTCTGCGTCAACATCGGCTGCATCCCCACCAAGGCGCTGCTCCACTCGGCCGCCCTCCTGAAGTCGATCCGCAGCGAAGCGAAGGAGAACGGCATCTCGGTGAGCGAGGTGACCGGTGACTTCGGCGTGGCGATGAAGCGCTCGCGGAAGATCGCCGACCAGAACTCCAAGGGCGCCGAATTCCTGATGAAGAAGAACAAGGTGACCGTCTTCGCCGGCGTCGGGACCCTCACCAGCGCCAACACCGTGAAGGTCGGCGAGGACACCCTCACCGCCAGCCGGGCCGTGGTGCTGGCCACCGGCTCCCGCACCAAGGGCATCCCCCAGATCGGCCTCGCGGTCGATGGCCAGGTGGTCATCACCTCGGACGAGGCGCTCTTTCTCGAGGAGGCCCCGAAGCGGCTGGCGATCGTCGGTGCCGGTGCCGTGGGCTCCGAGTTCGCCGACATCTTCCAGACCTTCGGCAGCGAGGTCACCCTGATCGAGGCCCTGCCACGGATCCTGCCGATCGAGGATGCCGAGTGCTCCGACGCCATCGCCAAGGCGTACAAGAAGCGGAAGATCAAGGTCATGGC
>JAHEFN010000121.1 GCA_024640185.1 Gemmatimonadota bacterium
GCGACTCGAACCGGTTGCCGAAGGTCTTCTCGGTGAAGCTGTCGTTGCGGTAGAACTCGATGCTCTTGCCGCCCGGGGTGACCCGCATCTGGACATGGGTATACCAGAGGGAATCATCCATGTTGCTGTTGCGGATGCCGATGGTCAGGTGGTACTGCCCCTTCGGCTCCACATACTCCGTGGGAACCTCAAGGATGTGGAGTTCGAGATCCTCGAGCATCTCCGACTCGTCGTCATGGATTTCCAGCGGTGCCGATTCGGCCATGGTCTTCTCCTGGTCGGAGGATTGCGAAGGGGTAAGAGGGAGTCTACGACCGGATCGCCTTCGATGCCACCATCCGGCCGATCAGCGCAGGGCTCGGTATCGGTCGATCCACCAGCCCCAGGGCGGCAAGAGCCAGAGCGCGAGGCCGACCCAGACGACCGCCATCGCCCGCTCTCGGGCCCCGCTGCTACTCCTCGGGCCCGGTGACCTCGACCGACAGCGAGAAGGTGCGGCTGGTCTCGGGGGCGATGGCGCCGACGCCGACGACCTTGCGGGCGACCTCCTCGCCTCGCTCATCACGAATGATGAGCACCATGGTGTACTCCCAGCCCTCCCCCGCGGCCGGTGGCTTGAGCTCCCCCTCGACCTTGAGCGCCGAAAACCCCGACCGGCGTTCCCGGCCAGGGGCGTTCGAATCGAACCGGAGGTACTTCTGGCACTGCGGACAGATGCTCGCAGAATCGAGGATCATCGACCGACAGTGCGGGCAGGTCCGGGTGGCACCAGCTTGGGTGGTGCGGCTTCCGCTCATGCGGCGGCGGAGCTCCCAGAGCGGACGGGTGCCGCCGCAGCCGGCGAGGCCTCCCAGCCAAACTCGACCTGACCGCGCATCCGCGATCCGGCAGCCACCGTCAGCGAACCGGCATTGACGTCACCCAACAGGACCCCACCATCACGGAGATCGACCCGGGTCGCGGACTCGATGTTGCCCTCGAGCTGGCCGGCGATGACCACGCCACTGGCCCGCACCGCGCCGTTCACCTTGGCTCCGGCCTCGATGGTCAGGTCGCCCTTGACCACGATGTCACCGGTGAAGCGTCCGGCGATGCGGACATGTCCGGCGCCCTCGATCTTCCCCTCGATGGAGATGTCCGCTGCGATGAGCGATTCGCCGCTGCCCTTGCGGGGTGCCTGCCGGGCGGCTCCCTCGTTGGCGCCACCTGCCGTGGCAGACGGGCGAGCAGTGGGCTCAGCCTGGGGCGGCTTGGTGGCGGTTGACTGATCCTTCCAGATACCCATGATCGAGACTCCTGTGAGGGTCGTGCGGCGCAGTGAGGTGGAGGAGGGGCCGACGGGACCACTAAGGTAGCCCGGTTCCGGCATCCCGATAGTCAGTATCGGCGGGAGGCCGGTGGCCCCTCGTTATGCCCCACGGAGGCCGAGAGCGAGGGTGCGGACCTGGTCGGCCGGGACGGCCATCCTGCCCGGCTAGCTGGGCGAGCCGACGTGACGCATCACGGTCCAGCTGAACTGCTGGACCCCGCCGTCGGGCTTGCGGTGGTCCTCGGTCGAGGAATCGACCAGGGTGAAGTCCGCTCCCAGCTCTCGGGTGAGGGCGTCCGCATCCCACCGCTGCACGTCACGGCCACTGCAGCGTGGCGGTCCATCCGGGGCGAACGTCGCGATGATCGCGTGCCCTCCCGGGCGAAGCGAATGCCGCAGCTGGGCCACGTAGCGTCGGCGATCGATGGGGTCGGTGAGGAAGTGAAACGCCGCCCGATCGTGCCAGAGCTCCCACGCCGCCGCCGGAAGCTCGGCGGTGAGGATGTCGGCCGTGATCCAGCGCACCCGGCCGCTGTCCGTCCCCAAGCGGCTGCGGGTGAGCTCGAGCCCTGGCGCCGCAATGTCGAGCACGGTCACGTCGTGGTAGCCGGCGCCCAGCAGCCCATCCACCAGCGTCGACGCGCCACCACCGACGTCGATGATCGGCGTGTTGCGCTCCGATGCCACCCGCTCGATCAGCTCCAGCGAACGCGTGGCCGTCGGCTGGTACCAGCTGACGGTGGTGGGATGCTTCTCCCGATAGATCCGCTGCCAGTGCTCGTGGGGCGTGGTCATCTCGTCCGATCATGGGGTGCGGTACGAAGCCAACGTGCAGGGTCACCGAAGCTACCTCGCCGCGCCCTTGACCAGGGCGACCCCAGGACTAAATTAGGGGTACCTAAAATACCACTGAGGCATTACTAGAATGGCAGATCTCTCCCGGTCCATCGAGGACTATCTCAAGGCCATATATGAACTTGGCCGCTCCGGACTCCCGGTCCAGACCGGCGCGCTGGCCGAGGAAATCGCGGTCGCCCCGGCGTCGGTGAGCGGCATGGTCCGCCGGCTGGCCGAGCTCGAATTGATCAGCCACACCCCGTATCGGGGGGTGGAGTTGACCGGTTCGGGGCGGCGGGCCGCCCTGCAGATCATCCGGCGGCACCGGATTCTCGAGACCTATCTCGCCACCGTCTTCGCATGGGACTGGGACACCGTCCACGCCGAGGCCGAGCAGCTGGAACACGCGGCGTCGGAACGCCTCATCGAACGGATGGCCGAGGCGCTCGGCCACCCCCAGTTCGATCCGCATGGCGCACCGATCCCGAGTGCCGATGGTCATATCGAGGAACAGGACCTGGTGCCGATGGCCGCGGTGCCGATCGGGACCGAAGGCGAGTTCCGACTGGTGAGCGATGAGGACGCGGAACTGCTGCGGTACGTTGCCTCCCTGGAGTTCACGGTCGGCACCCGCTTCGAGGTCATCGAGGCGCTGCCGTTCAACGGCCCGGTCACGGTGCAGCGGCGGGCGCAGGGTGCCCAACCCCAGGTCATCGGCTTCGAGTTGGCGCAGGCCCTGCTCTGCACCCGAGTGGGTCAGGCGGTTGCATCGTGAGCGACTCACCGATCTCCCGACGCGCCTTGCTCACCCGTGGCGCACTCGGGGCGGCAGGCCTTGCGGCGTCGAGTCGGCTTCTCGCCGCCACCGAACGCGGCGTGGTGCAGGCCAACGCCCACGACCCGTCGTTGGCCGCGACGCAGGGGATGGTCACCAATGCCTCGATTGATCCCCACGCCTTCCTCGAGCACTTCGACTACGGGACGATGTCGACCCTCCCCGACGGGCGAACACTGCGGGAGTACGCGATCACGGCCATCGATCGTGAGATCGAGGTGGCCCCAGGCGTGATGTATCCGGCCTGGACCTACAACGGTCAGGTGCCCGGCCCCACCCTCCGGGCCACCGAGGGCGACGTGGTCCGGGTCCGATTCACCAATGGTGGCAGCCACGCCCATACCATCCACTTTCATGGCATCCATCCCGCCCGCATGGACGGGGTGTTCGAGGTGGTCCACCCCGGCGAGAGCTTCACCTACGAGTTCACCGCCCGACCCGCTGGCCTGCAGCTCTACCACTGTCACGCCATCCCGCTCAAGCGCCATATCGCCAAGGGTCTCTACGGCACCTTCATCATCGACCCCAAGACGCCACGTCCGCCGGCTCGGGAGATGGTGATGGTGCTCAACGGCTTCGACACCAACTTCGACAGCTCCAACGAGACCTACGCCGTCAACACGGTGCCGTTTGCCTACCACCACCAGCCGATCGAGGTGCAGCAGGGCGAGCTGCAACGGATCTACATGGTGAACATCCTCGAGTATGACCTGATCAACTCGATGCACCTGCACGGCAACTTCTTCCATGTCTTCCGGACCGGGGCGGCCACGTCGAGTGACTTTACCGACACCCTGATGTTCTGTCAGGGCGAGCGACACATCCTCGAGTGCGCCTTCGAGGAGACCGGCAAGTACATGTTCCACGCCCACCAATCGGAGTTCGCCGAGCTGGGGTGGATGGGCGTGTTCAACGTGGTCTCGCCCGGAGCTTCAGATGAGTGAGCGACGCTGGACGTGGGCGCTGCTGCCGCTGGCCCTGCTGGCCGGCCTGGTGCTGCTGGTGAGCCAGACCCGGCTCCTCGAGCGGTTGCGGGGGCCGTTCCCGCCGGTCGAGGCACTCACCATCGAGCGGACCACTCTCGCCCCCGACCTGATCCGCCTGCGAATCGTCAACGGTGGCCCCGAGCCGGTGACGGTCGCCCAGGTGACGGTGGACGAGGCGTATTGGGCCTTCACCATCGAGCCAGCGGCCACCATCGACCGCTTCGGTCGCGCCACGATCGAGATCCCCTACCCGTGGATCCAGGACGAGGCCCACGTCGTCTCATTGCTCACCTCGACCGGACTCACCTTCGAGCACGAGATCGCAGTCGCAGTGACGACACCCGTCATGGACGCCAGCCACCTGGGCCTCTTCACCCTGATCGGGCTCTTCGTCGGTGTCATCCCCGTCGTGATCGGCTTGCTCTTCCTGCCGATGCTGCGCCGGCTCAGCCGCGACTGGTTCGAGTACATGCTGGCGCTGACCGCCGGCTTGCTGATCTTCCTCGGGGTCGATGCCCTGAGTGAGGCGCTGGAGTCCGCCGCGGAGGTGCCGGGGGCATTCCAGGGCACGATGCTGGTGCTGCTCGGCAGTCTCGGGGGATTCCTGGTGCTCCAGTTGCTGAGCAGCAACCACACCAGGGCCGAGGGGGCCGAGGGGCGGCGCGCCGTCGCCTGGCTGATCGCCCTGGGGATCGGACTCCACAATTTCGGTGAGGGGTTGGCGATCGGCGCCGCCTGGGCGGTGGGTGAGGCCTCGCTCGGCGCCTTCCTGGTGATCGGGTTCATGCTCCACAACACCACCGAGGGAATCGCCATCGTCGCCCCGGTGGCCAAGGATCGACCGCGCCTGGCGATGCTGGCCGGGATGGGGGCCCTGGCCGGGTTGCCGACGATCGCAGGGGCGTGGATCGGCGGCCTGGCGTTCACCCCGACCCTCGCCACGCTCTTCCTGGCCATCGGCATCGGGGCGATTGGGCAGGTCGTCGTCGCGTTGTTCACGATGTTCGGGCGCGGTGAGGAGCCGGTCTGGCGGCCGGCCATCGCCGGTGGAGTGTTGAGCGGCCTGATGCTGATGTATGCGACGGGACTGTTGGTGGCGTGAGCCGAGAGACGGCCGGACGGTCGATCCCCGGCGGTGCTATCGTGCGTGCGCGTCGAGCTCCTCGGCGGTGAGCCGCACCGAGACGATGAACGGCTCCTCCCCCTCGATCCAGTGGCCGTAGGTGGTGGTGACCACCGTCCCATCGTGAAGGAGTTCCACCCCCGGATAACAGCAATCCGTCCCCGTGTGGTTGTCCATCAACCGCACCCGGTACTGCCCTTCCCTGCCCGCCATGATGTCGTCGAAGGTGCCGACCCAGGCGACCCAGTCACCCCGGGTCGGCGAGTCATGGGCCATGTCGCGGAAGGAGATGAACAGCCGACCATCGGGGAGGTAGGTCGCGGTGTGTCGGTCACCGGTCAGCGCACCGGGTAGCTCCATCGGGGCGGACCAGCTGTCGCCCTCGTCATCGGAGACGATCAGGTGGGAGTTGGCGACGCGGCGGTTTTCCCGAAGCAGCACCGCGAGGCGCTTGCCGTCAGGCGAACGGATGATGCCCGGCTCACAGAGATGGACGTCGCTCGAGGAGTAGATCGCCTCGGGCGCCGACCAGGTCAGTCCCCCATCGGTCGAACGGGTGGTGTAGAGCGTCATCGTCCCGGTCGGACCTGGGGTCGGGCCGATGAACCGCCCGTCGTCATGGAACATCGCGAGGTAGTGTCCCGCACCGGTGTTGAGTGCCACCACGCTGCTCATCGCCACGATCCCGCCGAAGTCGCCGATCGGCTCGAGCGGTGTCCAATGCCGGCCGTCGTCCTCGGAGTGTGACATCCGGATCGGATGAAGACCCGAGAAGAGGATCAATCGGCGCACTCCATCAGCATCGATGGTCCGATGGATGGTTGGCGTCTCGAGCGAGGTGGCCCAATTGTCGGGGACCGGGAGGTGCCCGGACCAATGTTGGCCGCCGTCGAGGCTTCGCTGATAGACGATCGGCCCCCGACCATGCCCCTTGGGATACACCGTGAGCATCGTCGTCCCATCCTCGAGCAGGGTCGTGGTGGGGTGGCCGAGGTACTGACCGGGCTCGCGGTCGATCACCACCTGCCGATGGGTCTCGCCGGCGAGATCGATCAGCGGAATCGAATAGCCGCGAGGCTGCTGGGCCTGAAGCGTGGCCGGGATGAGCACGCCGACGAGCACCAGGAGGATCGGACGGCTGTGTGGCATGATGGGCACGGCTCCCGGCAGAGTGACCCCCCAGCATACCCCAGGGCAGGAGGGAGTGGAACGGGCCTGCTGGGGGTGGTTTTGACAACTGCGATCTTCGGGGTATCTTCGGTTTCCATCCCGCCGCACCCGAAGGATCGCCCGCCATGATCGTCTCATTCCCCATGCTGGCCGTGACCCACGACGTGGCACGGGACATCGCCGCCTCCGGCGTCAGCGAAGTGGGGTTCGGCGCCCCGACCCCGTCCACGGCCGCACCCACCGGGGTCCGCACCGCGTGGCGATCGCCAGTAGCCGAGGGCAATCCCTACCTCACCCCGCCGCCCCAATGCCCGGAGTGCGGCAGCCAGCTGATTCGCGCCTCTGCGTGCGTCAGCTGTCCGGCGTGCGGCTGGGGGAAGTGCGGCTAAGGCGCGGCCACCTTTCGCACCGTCTTCACGTTTCTCCCTGTCATCGGCACACCCAATGCCTGCTCGACCGCCTTCTGGATCCGGGGATCGGGGTCCCGCACCACCTGCAGCCAATGGAGTTCTCGACCGACGACCTGGAACCGGGCTGATCTCCCACTCAACAGAGCCACCTGCCGCGCGACGGCGTTCGGTGGCTTCTCCTTGAGGAATCCGATCAGGAGTGCGTGGGCGGCATCGATTTCAGCAGCCGCGAAGGGCACCCGGCCGAGCAGCTCCGCCAGCTCCGGTGTGGTTCGGACGAAGGTCTCAACGACGTAGCCGAGCTGCTGGTGGAGGGCAGCCTCGATCCGTGACTCAAGACGGGGGCCGGTCGCCCGGGTGGCAAAGCGAACGTTGCCACTGGCGATGTAGGTCGAGACATCCGAAAAGCCCAGCTCCTCGAACAGCCCCCGCAAGCGATCCATGGTCACCCGCCGACCGCCGACATTGATCGCCCTCAGGAAGGCCACCTGGGCCGGCACGGCCGCTACGCTCCGGGCATCAGGTTGAGGAGGGGGGACCT
>JAHEFN010000393.1:0-1204 GCA_024640185.1 Gemmatimonadota bacterium
GACCGGGTGGCGATCGAGTCGACCTCGACCTTGGGGAGGTGCCACGCCTGGAACATCGTGAAGGCCATGTTCCGGTGGGCCTCGGCGCGGAGCAGGAACCCGGGCTCCGCTCGTCCGAAGGTCTTCTTGAAGCCACCGACCTCGATGTCGCCGTACTGCGGATGCTTGAATGGTTTCCAGTCCACGAAGGCGTCGCCGAAGAGGAGCAGCCGGTCGAACTCGTAGGAATCGGCGTTGTAGCGGTTGTCGTTCCGCTCGTTGGTCTCGAACATCTTGAACGAGGTCCACAGCTCGTTGGAGAAGGTCACGATGCCGCGTGCGCCATAGAACCAGTCGAGCTCGCCGCCCCAGACGGTGTAGAGATCCTTCCACACCACCATGTAGCGATAGCCCGGGAGGATCCGCTCGCCGACCCGGCCGAGTTCGTCGAAGACCCGCACGTCCTGGCCCTGGAACTCGTCCTGTGGCACGCCGGGCCCGCGGAGGATCATGCCGCCGCTGTTGTGGTAACTCTGGGCGCCCGCAATGTTCGGATGCGCCTGCACGAACGCCACCACGTTCTGGGTTTCCGGCAAGGAGGTCGGGTACCGGTCGGCACCGCCCTGCACGTAGTTCGGCTGCCAGCGCCACGGCCAGTTCCGGTTGGGGTCATAGCCACCGACCCCGTCCTCGTTGACGTTGCCGTCGCCGTCATTGTCGATGCCCTCGCTGCCGAGCATCTCCCACTCACTCGGCTGGCCGGGGAGTGCCCGCACCATCATCCGCGGTTCCTCGGGAGAAACATTCCACCCGCCATACGGGGAGCGCCGGCGCATCTGGGTGACGTTGCCGTCACCATCGATGTCGTCGTAGGTGTCCTCGTCCACCACCCCGTCGCCGTCGTTGTCGCGCGGTGCCTTGCCGGTCCGCGGACTCGAGGCGTTGTTGGGCTGTCGGAGGTAGTCCTCGCGGCCATCGGGATTGATGGTCGGCACGATGTAGAAGGTCCGCTCCGCCAGCAGCGAGTCGATCCAGGGATTCTGCCCCTTCATCTCACAGAGGTACCAGGCGGTGTAGAGGGCGAACTCGGTGCCCTGGATCTCGTTGGAGTGGATGTTGCCGTCGATGTACATCGCCGGCTTCTGGTCGGCATCACCCTTGGTGAAGTCGCTCACCGTGATGAGCCACATCTCCCGCCCCTCATGGCTCTTGCCGATCGACGAGA
>JAHEFN010000393.1:1214-2120 GCA_024640185.1 Gemmatimonadota bacterium
CGGCCGATCTCGCCGATGGCGGCGTGGTCGTAGAAGCGGTCCCACATCACCATCACCTGCGGGTCCCGCGGGGAGCCGGCAGCGGCGAGGTTGCCCAGCGCCTGCTGCGCGGGGAGCGGCATGGCCATCACGGCCAGCGAGGCAAATCCTGCAATCGTCAGTATGCGCATCGTGGGCCTCACCGGAGCGTGATGGTCTGAGTGGCGGAACCGGTCACCGGCGAACCCGCGGTGAGGGTCACGGTGCTGCCGGCTCGAGCGGCAACGGTCCAACTCACGGTTGTCGAGCGCCCGCCGCCATCGATGGCACCGAGCAGCTGCACCGCCTCGCCCGAGAGCAGGGTGGCGTCGCCCAGCTGGAGGTCAAGCCGCACGCGACGGGGTTCCCGCAAACGAGCGGCCACCGCCGTCTGCGTGGGCAGGACGCCAAGGTTGGCGACCTCGACCTCGATGCGATAGACCCCGTCGCCTACCCTCTCGGCGCGCCCATCGCGCAGCGCGATCTTCGGCAGCATTCCCGACAGTTCGGTGATGAACCGTGACTGGCGAGCGAGGGTGGAGTCGTACTCCGCCCCTGCCGGCGGGTTGAGCAGCACACCCGGCTTCCAACCTCCCACCTCGGCCGCACGGCGCTCGTCGCCGCCGGGGGAAACGGAGGTCCACGGCACGTAGGCGTCGATCCCGGCGGCGTCGAACCACTTGAGGGCATTGCGGTCGTCGGCCAGCGGGTCGTTGCCTCCTGCCGAGCCAGCCCCGCGGGTGGCACCCTTGGTGGTGTCCTTGGGCGCCTCGGGCACCCACCAGCCGCGTGAGCCGACGGCCCAACGCCCGAAGTGGTAGTAGGCCCACGAGAGGACGTCACCGGCCAACGAGGCCCCGCTCGGACCCTTGTCGAGGCCGGAGATCG
>JAHEFN010000394.1 GCA_024640185.1 Gemmatimonadota bacterium
TGGGAGGGGCGGCCATCACGGCGGCGCTCGACCGCGCCTCGTTGACCGGGGAACAGATCGACGAAGTCCTCATGGGCCACGTCATCCAGGCCGGCCAGGGCCAGATCACATCCCGACAAGCTGCCAGGGTGGCCGGGATCCCGATGACGGTGCCTGCCACGACAATCAACAAGGTGTGCCTGTCCGGCATGACGGCAGTGGCCGAGGCCGGACGTCGGATTCGCCTCGGCGAAGCAAAGTTCGTGATCGCCGGCGGCATGGAGTCGATGACCAACGCCCCCTACGTGCTACCCAAGGCCCGCCAGGGACTCGGGATCGGAGATACCACATTGGTCGACTCGCTGACTCACGACGGCCTGTGGTGCGCCTTCGACCATTGCACGATGGGCGAGTCATCCGACATGAAGAACCGTCTCCTCAACATCGGCCGGGAAGAACAGGACGAGTGGGCCGCCGCCAGCCACGAACGAGCCGCCGCCGCCACCGATAGCGGCGAGTTTGCCGATGAGATCACACCGGTTCCGGTCCCCCAGCGCCGGGGCGATCCCGTGGTCGTCGACAAGGACGAGGGCATCCGCACCGGCACGACGCCGGATTCGCTTGCCCAACTGCGCCCGGCCTTTGTGAGCGACGGCACGATCACTGCGGGTAACGCCTCGCAGGTTTCCGACGGAGGAGCCGCTCTGGTTGTGGCCGACCGGGCGGCGGCGGAGGCCGCCGGGCTTCCGATTATCGCTGAGATCATCAGCTACGGGCAGACGGCGGGTCCCGATGCGACCCTCCACGAACGACCGGCCGAGGCGCTGCGGGTGGCGTTGAAACACGGCGGTCTCGAACCCGGCGACCTGGCACTGTTCGAGTTCAACGAGGCCTTCGCCGCAGTTTCACTGTGGTCCACCAAGATGCTCGACCTCGACACCGCCAAGGTCAATGTCAACGGCGGCGCGGTCGCCCTCGGCCACCCGCTCGGTGCCACCGGGGCACGCATCATTGTGACGCTCGTCAACGCGTTGCAGCATCGCGGCGGAGGCTACGGCGGCGCCGCTCTCTGTGGTGGCGGTGGCCAGGGCGACGCCATCATCGTTAAGGTCGGGGGCTGAACCATGACCAGCAGTTCCGCATCCCACCCCCACCCGGAGCCGGCCCGGCCCGATCGCAACCTGGCCATGGAGCTCACCCGGGTCACTGAGGGGGCCGCCGTCGCGGCCGCTCGC
The DNA here is from genome assembly GCA_024640185.1 of Gemmatimonadota bacterium. Lineage (GTDB taxonomy): Bacteria > Gemmatimonadota > Gemmatimonadetes > Gemmatimonadales > GWC2-71-9 > Palsa-1233. Next base: position 1,215 of record JAHEFN010000394.1, read on the forward strand.
TACCTGGGCCGCGGCGACAAGATCGCCGTCGATCAGGCGGCCGTCGACGCCATGCGCAAGATGCTTTCGAGCGTCGACATCGATGGCGTCGTGGTTATCGGCGAAGGCGAGAAGGACGAGGCCCCCATGCTCTTCAATGGGGAGAAAGTGGGGGCCGGTACCGGCCCGAAAGTCGATGTGGCCGTCGATCCGGTCGACGGCACCCGGCTGACCGCCCTCGGGATCGGGGGAGCGCTCGCCGTCATCGCGGTCGCCGAGCGGGGCAGCATGTTCGCCCCGGGAAGCCTTGTCTACATGGACAAGATCGCCGTCGGCGAGCACGCCGCCGGCTCGATCGACATCGAAGCCCCCGTGGAGCACAACCTCAAGAAGGTGGCCAAGGCTCTCGAAAAACGTGTCGGCGACGTCACGGCCATCATCCTGGACCGCCCCCGCAACGAGCCCTACATCAAGGCAGTGCGGGAAGCCGGGGCCCGCATCCAACTGATCACCGACGGCGACATCTCGGCCGCCATCGCCACAGCCAAAGAGGACACCCACGTCGACATACTCTTCGGCATCGGCGGATCCCCGGAGGCCGTCACCGCGGCGTGCGCCATGCTGGCAGTGGGCGGAGAGATGCAGTGCAAAGTGTGGCCCCGCGACGATTCCGAACGGCAGTACGCCCTCGACGAAGGTATCGATCTCAACCAGGTGCTGACCACCCGCGATCTGGTCGACTCCGACCACACATTCTTCGCGGCAACGGGCGTGTCGACCGGCGATTTGCTCGAAGGAGTGGTGTTCACCAGCCACGGTGCCCGCACCCACTCAATCGTCATGCGCTCCCACACCGGTACGGTCCGTTTCATCGACGCCCTCCACCGCTTCGACCGCCGCGACCCCATCGGGTAGT
>JAHEFN010000122.1 GCA_024640185.1 Gemmatimonadota bacterium
CGGGGGGCGGCACCCACCGCCTGGGCGGGCCGTCCCCCAGCGGGGTCGGGCGGCCCCGCCGCCTCGCCGGAGGCGCCCGCCGCCATCGCCCTGAGCACCGAGTGCATGGCACGGAGGCCGGCGCCCCACCCGGGACGCCGGCCTCCGCGTCGTGGCGCCCGACCGGTCGGTCAGGCGGAGGGGATCACGGCTTCGCCGCCTCCCAGCCATTGTTGCTCCGATCGATGTCGACCAGCAGCCCATCGGGGTCGAGCTGGACCCCGACCAGCCGCTTGCCGGTGAACCGGTAGGTCCTCCGGTAGCTGACGCTGTTGGTGCTCCAGACCTCGCCGGGATACCGGAACGTCTCGACACTCCCGTCGCTGAAGGTGAACCGGGCCCGGATCGGCAGCACGCCCCGTTCCCGGTTGCCATAGACGACCGTCACCAGCTCGGCCTCACCGTCCATCCGGGTGGCGACCGAATCGACCGCCTGGTCGAAGCGGGCATTCTCGAGGAACCAGCCGCGCCAGAACCAGTCCAGGCGGCGCCCGCCCACGTCCTCCATCGAGCGGAAGAAGTCCGTCGGGGTCGGGTGCCGGAAGGCCCACCGGGCGGCGTAGGTCCGGAACGCGTCGTCGAAGGCCGCCGGCCCGAGGATCTCCTGGCGCAGCAACTGCAGCCCGACGCTCGGCTTGATGTAGGCCGAGATGCCGAGGAAGTTGGGCGCGATGCGGTCCGGATGGATCTCGATCGGCGTGTCGACGCCGGCCTGCATGACCCGCTCCACCAGGCCGCGCTCCCGCGCCGCCCGCGCCATCTGGTCTCCCTGCTCGGGATAGCGGAGCGCCTCCGCGAAGGTGTTGATGAAGGTGTTGAACCCCTCGTCCTGCCACATGTGCCGGCGCTCATTCGAGCCGACGATCATCGGGAACCACATGTGCCCGATCTCGTGGGTGACGACGCTGTAGAGGTCCTGGACCCCCCGGCCGCGCGCCTCCATCGCGATCATCGGGTATTCCATCCCGCTGATCGGTCCCTCGACGGCCGAGATCTGCGGCCAGGGGTACGGGAACCAGCGCTCGGAGTACTCCGCGATCGACATCCGTGACTGGTCGGCGGCGTCGGACCAGTTGGCCGCGGCCGAGGGCCGGTAGTACGCCATCGCGAGGTGGCCGTTCCAGCTGGTGGCGTCCCACTGGTAGTCCGGAGCCGCGGCCCACACGGCATCCCGGACATGCTGGGCACTGAACCGCCAGGTGCGGGTGCCGGTCCGGGTCGGCCGGGCCGACCCGTCGGCCAGCTCGGCCGCGGTGATGATCCGCACCACGGTGTCGACCGTGGCGGCGGTCGCCAGGCGGCGGACCTGCACCGGGGTGAGGACCTCGCCCGGGTTGGTCAACATCCCGGTGGCCGCCACGACGTAGCCGGCGGGCACGGTCAGGGCGAGGGTGTAGTCGCCGTAGTCGAGGTAGAACTCGCCCTGCCCGAGGTACGGATCGGTGTTCCACCCCTCGATGTCGTCGTAGACCGCCACGCGGGGGTACCACTGCGCCAGCTCGAAGAGGGAGCCGTCATACCCCATCCGGTCGGCACCGTGCTCGGGGATCCGGAAGTGCCAGGCGAGGTGCACCGTGGCCATCGCCCCCGGCGCCAGCGGCTCGGCCAGGTCGACCTTGAGGACGGTCCCCTCGTCGCGGTACGCCAGCTGCACCGGCTTCGCGGTCCGGCCGGTGCCGACCAGCTGCACGAGGCGGTCGATCACGTCGCCGCCGTCGAAGCCGCGGGCCCCGAACCGGGACTCCTGCGGGAAGATCAGCGAGTTCAGGGAGTTGGCCCGGAAGGCGTTCTGCTCGGCCTGCAGCCAGACGAACCGCAGGGTGTCGGGGGAGTTGTTGGTGTAGCGGAGGGTCAGGGTGCCGCTGAGGCCCTTGGTGAAGATGTCGAGGGTGGCGGCGATGTCGTAGTCGGCGCGGTTCTGCCAATAGGCGTGTCCCGGCGCCCCGCCACCGGTTCGGGTGTCGGTGGCGGCGGGGTGGTCGACCGGCGCGAAGATCGAGGTGTCGGCGACCGGCGCCTGCGGTCGGGGGGTGGGGGTGGCCCGCTGCCCGCTCGCCGGGAGGGCGAACAGTGCAAGGAAAATGGTCGGATATCTGTACATGTGGCGATGGCCGCGAAGAGGGTGAGGGTGGCCCGGGCGGCCACCCGGAGACTGCACTTGCTCCTACGCAGCCCGACGCGGGAAGTGTCGCCTGCCCCCGGCAGAGCCCGGGTGTCCCCGGGCAGGCGCCGCGGCTGCCGGCACCGCCGCCCCCACCCCGCCTACCGGGATCCCATGTCGGGTCCGCGGCCCGGTCTCCGCATCCCCCCATGTACGACCACGACACACTGCAATCCCACCGGGGAGTGATGACCATGTTGAAGCGAACCAACCGCGGCCTGAGCCGCGAGATGATGATGACGGTGGCGGCCGGGCTGGTGCTCGGTGGCACCCTGGCGATGACCCTCCCGGCCGGCCCGGCCGAGGCCCGCGCGGCGTCGGATGCCGCGGTGGCCCAGCACGACGAGTGGCTGACCGCGCTCGACGGCGAGTACCAGCAGTTCTTCGACGCCGCCGCGCCCAACGGCGGGCTGCCGCTGGTGCATCTGCTGAACTACTACGACACCTACAACACGGCGTACAACGTCCCCGACGAGCAGATCGACGGGATCCTGACCTTTTACGGCGCCACCACGTTCCACGGCCTCAACGACGCGATGTGGGCCAAGTACAACCTCGGCGCCTTCGTGGGCGAGGTCGACGCCGACGGCACGGGCTTCGACCACAACCCCTGGCGGACCGCCCCGACGGCGCTCGGGATGACCCTGCCACAGGCGTCGATCGAGTCGATGCAGGCGCGCGGTGCGACCTTCATCCTCTGCAACAACGCCCTGGGCATCTTCGCCAACATCGTGGCCCAGAAGCTCGGCCTCGACGGCACGGCGGTCTACGAGGACCTCAAGGCGAACATCCTTCCGGGCGTGACTCTCGTCCCGGGCATGGTGATCGCGATCGACAAGGCGCAGCGCGCCGGGATCAGCTACCACAAGCAGTGAGCTGACACCCCGGGTGTCCGACAGGACAGAGGCCGGCCCCCGCAGTGCGGGGGCCGGCCTCCTGTCGTCCCGGGGGACGGTGGGTGCCTAGGCGCCCACCGTGTCCATCATCCCGAAGATCGGCAGGTACATCGCGACGATCATGCCGCCGACGATGACACCGAGGACGAGGATCATCACCGGCTCGAGCAGCGAGAGCAGCCCCGAGACGGCGACATCGACCTCGTCATCATAGAAGTCGGCGATCTTGGAGAGCATCTCGTCGAGGCCGCCGGTCTGCTCGCCGACGGCGATCATCGAGATCACCATCGGGGGGAAGACCCCTGACTTCTCGAGCGGGGCGGCGATCGTGTCGCCCCCGGCGATCGAGGCCCGGGACGCCATGATCGCGTCCTGGATGATCGCGTTGCCGGCGGTCTTGGCGGTGATCTCGAGGCCATCGAGGATCGAGACACCCGAGGAGATCAGGGTGCCGAGGGTCCGGGTGAACCGCGACACCGCCGACTTGCGGAGCACGTCGCCGAGGACCGGCATCCCGAGCAGCAGCGCGTCGATCTGGCGCCGGCCCGGCGCGGTCTTGTAGTACCGGTTGATCGCCACGACGGCCAGCCCGATGCCGCCGGCCACCGCCCACCACCACGCCTGCAGGAAGGCGGACAGCCCGATCACGAACCGGGTCGGCAGCGGCAGTTCCACCGCCGCATCGGCGAACATGCTCTGGAAGATCGGGATCACGAAGATCAGCAGGATCGCGATCGCGCCCGCGGCGACCGAGAGGATCACCGCCGGGTAGATCATGGCGCTCTTCACCTTGCGGATCAGGGCGTCGTTCTTCTCGAGGAAGGTGGCCAGCCGGAGCAGGATCGTGTCCAGGATACCGCCGGCCTCGCCGGCGGCGACCATGTTGACGTAGAGTCCCGAGAACGCCGTGGGATGCTTGGAGAACGCATCGGCCAGGGTGTTGCCCGCCTCGACGTCGAAGACCACCGCCTTGGTGACTTCCTTGAGCTTCGGGTTCTCGGTCTGGGCCGCCAGGATGTTGAGTGACTGCACCAGCGGCAGGCCCGAGTTGATCATCGTCGCGAACTGCCGCGTGAAGATCACGATGTCGCGGGTGCTGATCCGGTTGCCGAAGGTGAAGGTCAGCTGCTTCGGGGCCTCGCGAAGCGAGACCAGCACCAGCCGGTTCTTCCGCAGGTGCCCGAGCAGTTCATCCCGGGTGGGAGCGCTGAAGCTCCCCTTCATGATCTGGCCGGTGGCCGCGCTCTTGGCCGTGTACTCGTAGACAGGCATCCGCCGGTACTCCTCTTGCGCTGACGAAGGGTCGAGAATCGGCCGGCCGGCTCACCCGCCCGGTCGGTCGCAACGGTGTCGCCGTGTTACCGCATGGCGGCGATCGCCTGGTCCTCCACCGGCACCTCGCCGATGGCCCGCAGGAACTCGGCCGGGTTGGACGACACCCGGAGGGCCTCGTCCTTGGCGATCTCCCGGCTCATGTACAGGGTGTACAGCGCGTCGTTCATCGTCTGCATCCCGTGCTTCTTGCCGGCCTGCATCAGCGAATAGATCTGGTGGACCTTGTCGTCGCGGATCACGGCCCGGATCGCCGGGGTCGCCACGAGGATCTCGGCGACCATCACGCGGCCCCGACCGGAGGCCCGTGGCAGCAGGGTCTGGGTGACGATGCCCTCGAGGACGAACGCCAGCTGGGCGCGCACCTGCGCCTGCTGCTGGCTCGGGAAGACGTCGATCATCCGGTTGATGGCCTCGGGGGCCGAGTTCGTGTGCAGGGTGGCCAGGGCGAGGTGGCCGGTCTCCGCGATGGTGAGGGCGGCCGAGATCGTCTCGAGGTCCCGCATCTCGCCGACCAGGATGACATCGGGGTCCTCCCGGAGCGCGTACTTGAGCGCCGACGAGAAGGACTTGGTGTCGGTGCCGACCTCCCGCTGGTTCACGATGCACTTCTGGTGCTTGTGGATGAACTCGATCGGGTCCTCGACCGTGATGATGTGCGCGTTCCGCTCGCGGTTGATCTTGTCGATCATCGCCGCGAGGGTGGTCGACTTGCCCGAGCCCGTGGGGCCCGTCACCAGCACGAGGCCCCGCGGCTTCTCCGCCAGCTTGGCGGTGATCGCCGGCAGGTGGAGTTCCTCGAACGTCTTGACGTTGAACGGGATCATCCGCACCACCATCGACACGCAGCCGCGCTGCTTGAAGACGTTGCCGCGGAAGCGGGCCAGGTTCTGGATGCCGAACGAGAAGTCGAGCTCATCCTCCTGCTCGAAGCGCTTCTTCTGGGTCTCGGTCAGCACCGAGTACGCCAGGGTCAGGGTGTCCTTGGGGGACAGCACCTGGTCGACGCTGGCATTGGTGATCTCGCCGTCCACCCGGAGCTTGGGCCGTTCGCCGGCGGAGAGGTGCAGGTCGGACGCATCGCGCGAGAGCATCTCTTCCAGCAGGGCACGGAGGTTCAGACTCATTGGGCGGTCTCCTTCACGACCTCTTCCAGGGTGGTGACGCCACGCTCCAGCTTCAGCATGCCGTCCATTCGGAGCGTGAGCATCCCATCCGCCACGCCCTGGTCCCGCAGCTCGGCGGTCGACCCGCCGGTCAGCACCATCCGGCGGAGTGCCGGGGTCATCTCCATCACCTCATAGATGCCCGCCCGCCCCCGGTAGCCGGAGCCACCACAGACATCGCACCCGGCGCCCTTGTAGAAGGTCAGCGCGCGGAGTCGCTCGATGTCGGGGTTGAGGGCGTGCAGTTCCTCGTCACTGTAGCGGTGCTCCTGCTTGCAGTCGCTGCAGATGCGCCGCACCAGGCGCTGGGCCACGACGAGGTTCACCGCGCTGGCGACGTTGAACGCCTCGATGCCCATGTCGATCATCCGGACGATGGTGCTCGGGGCGTCGTTGGTGTGGAGGGTCGAGAGGACGAGGTGGCCCGTGAGGGCGGCCTTGATGGCGATGCCGCCGGTCTCGAGGTCCCGGATCTCGCCGATCATGATGATGTTCGGGTCCTGCCGCAGGAAGGAGCGGAGGGCCGAGGCGAAGGTCAGCCCGATCTCGTTCCGGACCTGGACCTGGTTGATCCCGGGGAGGTTGTACTCCACGGGATCCTCGGCGGTCATGATGTTGGTCTCGATCGTGTTGATGCGATTGAGCGCCGAATAGAGGGTCGTCGTCTTGCCCGACCCGGTCGGGCCGGTCACCAGCACCATGCCGTACGGGTTCAGGATCGCCCGCATGAGGGCGCGCTCCGCCTTGGGCTCGAACCCGAACTTGGTCAGGTCGAGGGTGAGGTTGCCCTTGTCGAGGATCCGCATCACGATCTTCTCGCCGAAGAGCACCGGCAGGGTCGCCACGCGGAAGTCGATCACGCGGGAACCCATCTTGAGCTTGAGGCGGCCGTCCTGCGGCACGCGGCGCTCGGCGATGTTGAGCGACGCGAGGATCTTGATGCGCGAGGTCAGGGCCGCCTTCATCTTCATCGGCGGCTTCATGATCTCGACCAGCGCACCGTCGATCCGGTACCGGATCCGGAGCTCGTGCTCGAACGGCTCGACATGGATGTCGGAGGCGCCGCGCTTGACGGCGTCGGTCAGGATGCCGTTGATGAGCTTGACCACCGGGGCGTCGTCGACCGCCGCCTGCATCGCGGCGACCTCGTCGTCGTCGACCTCCTCGACGATCTCGACGTCCTCGCCGATCCCCTCCATCTCGGAGAGGATGGACTGGAGCTGTTCGTCGCCCGTCTCGTAGTGCTTGTCGATCAGCTCCCGCAGGACGTGCTCACCGGCGAGCACGGGGAAGAGATCGAACCGGGTGATGAACTTGAGGTCCTCGAGCAGCCCCTGGTCGGCGGGGTCGGCCACGGCCACCGTGAGGGTGCGGCCCTCCCGCCGAAGGGGGAGCACCATCCGCTTGGCGGCGAGGTCGGCCGGGATGAGCGAGAGGAGCTTGACGTCGACCTCGAACTTGGAGAGGTCCACGGCGGGCATGCGGAACTGGCGGGCCAGCACCTTGGTCAGGGCCAGCTCGTCGACGGCGCCCTGCTTGACCAGGACATAGCCCAGCCGGTGGGT
>JAHEFN010000395.1 GCA_024640185.1 Gemmatimonadota bacterium
GAGAGCTTCAAGGCCAAGCTGGTGCTGTTGGCGGACTACTACGCCGATCCAGATCGCAGGGTGGTCTCGTTCTGGACGATGGGGTTCAACCAGCACACCCGCGGAACCTGGGTCAACGAGCAGGCCTACATGGTCCACCTCCTCCTCGGCAAGCAGGCGGTTCCCGGCAGCGGCGCCTTCTCGCTGACCGGCCAGCCGTCGGCCTGCGGCACCGCGCGCGAGGTCGGCACCTTCGCCCACCGGCTTCCCGCCGACATGGTGGTGGCCAACCCGGCGCACCGGGAGCGGTCCGAAGAGCTCTGGAAGCTGCCGAAGGGGACCCTCAACCCCAAACCGGGCAGCCACATCACCAAGATGATGCGCGATCTGGAGGATGGGAGCCTGCGCTGGCTCTGGGTGCAGGTCACCAACCCGTTCCAGTCAACCGCCAACGCCAATCACTGGCTCACCGCCGCCCGTGAACGCGACTGTTTCATCGTCGTGTCGGACATCTACCCGACCTTCTCGTGCAAGGTGGCCGATCTCATTCTGCCGTGCGCCGCCCACTACGAGAAGTGGGGCCTCTACGGCAACAGCGAACGCCGGACCCAGGCATGGCGCCAGGTGGTCGACCCACCGGGCGAGGCGCGCAGCGATGTCTGGCAGATCCTCGAGTTCTCCAAGCGTTTCACCGTCGGCGAGGTCTGGGGCAGACAGCCGGTGTCCGGGGTTTCGGTGGAGGGGACCGAGGCCGGCTATCTCCCCGATGTGCTCGAGGACGCGGCGGCGCTCGGCTACCGACCGGATCAGACTCTCTACGAGGTGCTCTTCCGGACCGAGGCCGCGCAGGCGATCGCCTGGCCCGATCCGGTGGGCGCCGACCACGCCAACTGCACGGTCGAAGCGGCGAAGATCGACTGGTTCCCCGAGAAGGCGCTCTTCGAGGAGTACCGCCGATTCGGGGTCCATCACGCCCACGATCTCGCCCCCTTCGACGTCTACTACCGCGCCGACGTCCGCGGTCTGCGCTGGCCGGTCATCGACGGCGAGGAGACCAGGTGGCGATTCAACGGAGACTACGACTCGTATGTCGCCGACGGCGCCGACTTCGAGTTCTACGGACCGGCGCTCAAGGCGATTCCGCAGGGGACCATCGCCGGTCCGACCGGTGGCGATCCGGTTTCGCTCGCCGGCAAGGCGAAGATCTTCTTCCGCCCCTACGCCGCGCCGGCCGAGAGCCCCGACGCCGACTGGGACCTCTGGCTCTGCACCGGCCGGGTGCTCGAGCACTGGCACTCGGGCTCCATGACCCGGCGGGTGCCCGAGCTCGACTCCGCGATGCCGCGGGCCCAGGTCTTCATGAACCCGGCCGACGCCGCCGCACGGGGGCTCGAGCGCAACGACGTCGCGGTCATCGAGTCGCGCCGGGGAGAGGTCCGGGCGGTGGTCGAGACCATCGGTCGCAACACCATGCCCAGGGGCATGGTCTACGTTCCCTGGTTCGACGAGGGCGTTCTCATCAACAGGGTCACTCTCGACGCCACCTGTCCGATCTCCAAGGAGACCGACTTCAAGAAGTGCGCCGTCCGGGTGCGGAAAGCGTGAAGGGGGGCGCCGTGAAGAACACTCTTTTCGTGTTGTTGCTCGCGGTCGCGCTGGGTTGCTCCTCCGGGGCGCCGGACAAAGACGGACCCGAGCCGGCTGCAAGACCGGCGCCGACCCCGCAGGCCGTGAAGACCATCCCGGACTCCGAGATCGGACTGGCTGCAGGGACCGCATTCCAGCAGCCTGCCCAGGCACCCATCGCCTTTAACCGGGTGGATCCGGGTGAAAGCGAGCTGCGGGTTCCGCCCAACGCCGAGTTCCCGCCGGTGATCCCGCACTCGGTGGAGGATTTGGGCCCCATCACCCTGAGCGAGAATCCCTGTCTCGATTGTCACAACGCCGATATCGCCGAGGAGATGGGCGCGGTGCCGGTGCCGGCGAGCCACCGGATGGACCTCCGCAACGCGCCGGGAGGGATTGGCGACGAGGTGACCGGCGCCCGGCTGGTCTGCACGTCGTGTCACGTCGCCCAGACCGGCACCGAACCGCTCGTCACTGTCGAGAGGCCCTGAATACCGGCCATC
>JAHEFN010000396.1 GCA_024640185.1 Gemmatimonadota bacterium
GCCGGCAGGTGGCGGGGCAAGGACGTCGGCAGCAGCCGGTCGCTGTGCGGGAAGCGGCAGGGTGAGGCCGACGAGTAGCAGCAGGATCGGGGTGATTGGTCGCGACATCCATCCTCCGGCAAGTCGGTCTCACGATGCGGAAGTGTAGCCCTGCCGACGAAAGGTTGTCGCGCTGGGGTGGCGCTGCGGCGGGGATCGACCGATTGTTGAGGATCCCCTTTCCACGGCCCACCATGCCCACCGATCGCCGAACCTTCCTTCGCACCACCGGCAGCGGCCTCGCGGCCCTCGCCGGGGCACCGTTGCTGCTGACACGGCGTGACCACGACCTTGTCCTGCGTGGTGGCATTGTCCATGACGGCCTTGGCGGCCCGGCGAGGGTCGCTGATGTGGCGATCAACGGCGACCGCATCGTGGCGATTGCCCCGTCGATCACCGAGCGGGGCCGCGAGGAGATCGACGCTCGTGGCCTGGTGGTCGCCCCGGGGTTCATCGACATCCACTCCCATGGCGATGGATCGCTGACACGAGATCCACGGGCTGAGTCGGTGGTGCATCAGGGGATCACCACCATCGTGGTGGGAGCCGACGGCAGCTCAAGAGTCGGCATCGGTGACTACTTCACTTCGATCGATGCACTGCATCCCGGCTGCAACGTCGCCTCGATGATCGGGCTCGGCACCCTGCGAGGCGAGGTGATCGGCAGCGTCTCCCGCGTCGCCAGCGCCTCCGAGGTCGAACGGATGCGGGAGATGGTGGCCCGGGCGCTGCAGGAAGGGGCCTGCGGTGCGTCCTCGGGTCTCGAGTACACGCCGGGCGGCTTCGCCTCGACAGAGGAGTTGGCCGCGGTCTGCCGGCCGCTGGCCGCCCGTGGACTCTGCTACGCCACCCATATGCGCAACGAGGACGACCGGGTCCTGGAGGCGATCAAGGAATCGATGGACGTGGCCGAGGGCGCCGGCTGTGCCCTGCATGTCTCCCACCTCAAGATGCAGGGCCCCCGGAATTGGTCGAGACTCGATGCGGCCTTTGCGATGCTCGAGTCGGCCAACCAGCGCGGGATGTCGGTCACCTTCGATCGGTATCCGTATGTCGCGTACTCCACCGGCCTCACCTCACTCTTCCCGATCTGGAGTCGGGACGGCGGCATCGAGGCGATGCTGCGGCGGGTCGATGATCCTGCCACCGCCGAACGGGTTCGCGACGCGGTCCTCGCCAAGGTCGAGTTGATCGGCGGGTGGGACAACGTTCAGGTCACCTCGGTGAGTGGTGTCGGCGATCGGGGGGTGGAGGGACAGCGACTCGGCAGCTACGCCGCATCGCAGGGTGCCGATCCCTACCGGTTCACCGTCGAGCTCTTCCGGCGCAATGGCGCCGGGATCGGCATGGTCGGCTTCGCGATGAGCGAGGAGAACCTCGACCGGCTCTTTGCCCACCCGCTCGGGATGGTCTGTTCTGATGGCGGCGCCTTTGCGGTCGATGGCCCGACACGGCGGGGTACACCGCACCCGCGTGGCATCGGCTCATTTCCCCGTGTGCTCGGGCGCTACGTGCGGGAACGCAAGGCACTGAGCCTCGAGCAGGCGATCTACAAGATGACGGGCTACCCGGCAGCGAGGTGCCAACTCGCCGACCGTGGTCGCTTGGCCGCGGGTGCCTTTGCCGATGTGGTGGTCTTCGACGCCGCGACGATCGCCGATCGGGCCACCTTTGCGGATCCCTACCAGTACGCCACCGGTATCCGTGCGGTGGTCGTCAATGGCGCCGTGACCCTCGATGGTGGAGCGCGCCGCGGCGAAGGAAACGGGCGGGCCGTCCGGGCGTGAGACCGCGACGCCCCAGTTGATCGGACCAGACCTGCCGAGGCAGGTCCCACCGCGAAGGAAGCTCGAAGATGAAACAGATCTACCTGGCGACCAGCCGCATGGAGGCCGACATGCTCTGTGACGAACTGCGACAGCAGGGGTTCGATGCCGTGGTCCAGGGCGACGTGTCGGCGCTTCCCTCGGCACCGTTCCCCTCGATCTGGGTCCCCAGCGACGAAGCAGAGGCCGCCGCGGCCGCGTGCCGTGAGATGACGCCGCAGCCCGGCGACACGCCC
>JAHEFN010000123.1 GCA_024640185.1 Gemmatimonadota bacterium
CGCCCTCGTCATCAATTCGTGGCGCGATCATCACGGTGCAGGAGCCGACAACCGGTCGGTTCCCTTGGCCGCGAGGTGTACCTCGCTCGGCGAGGTTGGGGTGACCGGCTGGCCGCAGGCTGCCAGCAGGGGGAGGCAGACGATCACTCCGAGGGGCAACTGAGTTCGGGATGGCATGATCACGACCCTCCAGTGGGGAACAGGGGCACTGAAGGGGTACCAGAGCCAGGGTGAAGGGAGGTCCAAGGCCCAGTGAGTCCGACCTTATCGTTGCACGCCCCGGCGGTGGTGGGATCGGGGGGATCCGGGTGTTCCGCTGCCACAAGGCCTTCCGCAGGGCCGACCACCAGTCCATCCTCCCGAGGCCGGGAGGCGCCACCCGGTCAGGACGCCGGAACCCCCAAGGGAGGATCAGGATCATGCTTTACCCCACGCTCACGAGGATCATGGTTGTCGGCTTCCTCGCCACGGCTGCCACGCCGCTGCTCCTGCCGTCGCAGGGTCTCGAGACGGATGTCATGGTGCGCGTGCTCGCCCACGACGCCAAGCTGATCGGCAGTTCCGTGGGCGGGGCGCAGGTCACGATCACCGACGTCGCCACCGGCGAGGTGCTGGCCTCCGGGCTCACCTCTGGGGGGACCGGCGACACCGAGCTGATCATGAAGACCCCCCACGAGCGTCGGGGCACCTTCTTCGATACCGAGGGAGCGGCAGGGTTCCGCGCCACCTTTGTGCTCAGCCGCCCGACGGTGGTCGAGATCTCCGCCGTCGGACCGATGAACTATCCCCAGGCGAGGGCGAGCGCCTCCAAGGTGCTGCTGCTCGAGCCGGGCGTGACGATCGACGGCAACGGCGTGGTCCTCGAACTCCACGGCCTGATCGTGGAGATCCTGGACGCGGCTGCCGGGACGATGGCCGCCGGTGTCCCGGTCCGCGCGCGCGTCCGGATGCTCTGTTCCTGCCCGACCGGGCCCGAGGCCCTGTGGACCACCGAGCGAGTCGTGGCACGACTGATGGATGGGGATGCACTGGTGGCCGAGGCACCGCTCGCGTTCTCCGGCGAGGCGAGCGTCTACACCGGCACGGTGCGGCCGTCCCGGCCGGGTGCGTTCACGCTGGTGGTCGTCGCGGTCGACACCGATGGTGGGAACCACGGTGTTGCGTCGCGGCCGGCGCCGGTGAGGTAGGCAGGGCGGCCCACGGCCGCCCTGCTCCCTGCGGGCCGGCCGGTGCGGCCGCCCCGGTGCCGGCCCTACTGGAACTGCAGGTTGCGCTCGAAGTCGTCGGGGCTGGTCGCGGCCAACTTGGCGGTCTCGAGGGTGATGAGCCCCTTCTTGTGGAGCTGCATCAGGTTCTGGTCGAAGGCCTGCATGCCGTACATCGGCCCGCCCTCCTCGATCAACTTGGCGATCTCGAAGGTCTTCTCGGGGTCGGCAATGCACTCCTCGATCGCCGAGGTGTGCCGCATCACCTCCACCGCGAGGACCTGGCCCTGTCCGTCGGCCCGGGGCAGGAGGCGCTGCGAGACCATCGCCCGCAGCACCTCGGAAAGCCGCTTCCGCACCCCGAGCTGCTCGTTTGGCTCGAAGACGCTGGCGAAGCGGGTCACGCCGCGCACGGCGTCGGTGGTGTGGACGGTGCTGAGGATCAGGTGCCCGGTCTCGGCGGCCTGCAGCGAGACATCGACCGTCACCCGGTCGCGCATCTCGCCGATCAGGATGATGTCAGGGTCCTGCCGCAGGGCGGCGCGCAACGCCGGCTCGAAGCCGTCGGTGTCGGTGCCGACCTCGCGCTGGATCACGATCGACTCGCGGTCCCGATGCAGGAACTCGATCGGGTCCTCGATGGTGATGATCTTCTTCTTCTTGTGCCGGTTGATGTAGTCGACCATCGAGGCCAGTGTCGACGACTTGCCGCTCCCGGTGGTGCCGGAGACGAGGATCAGCCCGCGGGGTTCCATGGAGATGTCGGCGAGCACCGGCGGAAGCCCCAGCGCCTCGAACTCCGGAATCACATCGGGGATGTTGCGCAGCACGACCGACAGGGAGCCGCGCTGGGCACAGAGGCTGGTGCGGAACCGTCCCAAACCGGGGACGGAGTAGGAACAGTCGATTTCGGTGAGGCGGCGGAGCATCTCACCCACCGTCTCAGGGGTGGCCTTGCCGGCATTGATCAGGATGTCGGTGGCGATTGCCGTCGTGTCGGCGGCGGTGAGCGAGGGGGAGCCATCGGTGGGCACCACCTCGCCGTGGACCCGCAGGCGGAATGGTCCCCCGGCGCTGACGTGCACGTCCGACGCCTTCCGCTCGTGCGCGAGGGTCAGGACCGACTTGAACGCGTCGAGAATCGGCACGGCTGCCTCCGTGGACTGGTGACGGGGATCCGGCGGGTGCGGGGGACAGGGGAAGGGTACCGGTGGCGATCCGCTGTCACAACCCGGCGGTGCGGGGCGCGGGTGGCAGCCGAGGTCATCGGCGCCGGTCGGCGCAGCCCCGCAGCCGCCGGAGGGCCGACCGCACGCCCCTGAGTGGCACGGTGAACTCGGCCAGGTCATCGGCGATGAGCCCCATCTGGGTCCGGAAGCGCATCGCGTCATGGCCCCCGCCCTCGAGCGCCCCGAGCACCCCGTCCTGGAAGGCGGCGGTGCCGAGGTCCGGCTTGGTGTAGCGATGGGTGGCGGTGTCGTCGGCGAAGCCCAGGAGGAAGTTGAAGGGGAGGAGCCACTCGGCCTCCTCCGCCCGCTTCTGGTAGAGCGAGACGTGCAGCGCCCCGTCGACGCAGGAGAGGCCCACCATCGCCGAGTCGGCACCATCGGCCAGGGCAAACTCGGCCGTCGAGGTGTTGGCGCCCGTGGTGGCGTCGTACTCCTCGATCACCCGCCAGGAGTCGGCCGTGCCGGAGCCGCCGCACCCCAACATGGCGAGCAGGATGGCGGCATGACGCACCGGCCGGCCCGGGCCGCCGGGACCACCCCGGCCGGAACGGGAGATCCTGAGGGCGGTGCGCCTGGTGAAGAGGTATGGTTGGGTGGCGTTGGGCATGGCCGTGAAGATGTGGTGCGGCCCACCCGGACGCCAACCCCGGACGCCACGTCCCTCGCCCGGTCACCGCCGCCGTGGTTAGAATCGATGGTGGGACCCCGTCACCCCGAATTCACCCGGCAGGCGACATGCTCCTGCACCACCGCTTCGTCCACACCGCCAAGGCCCACGCCCGCAAGCCGGCCGTGATCGATCGCACCACCGGGACCCGCCTGAGCTACGGCAGGGCCCTGGTGGGTGCGTTGGTGCTTGCCGGTCGCTTCCGGCGCCTCGACGAGGGCTTCGTCGGGGTCATGCTGCCCACTTCCGCCGGCTGCATCCTTTCGGTCCTGGGGACGCTGCTCAGCGGGCGCACCCCGGTGATGATCAACTACTCCACCGGGGCGGAGGCGAACTGCCGGTACGCGCAGGAGAAGTGCGGCTTCCGGACCATCATCACCTCGCGCAAGCTGATCCGGAAACTCGAGTGTCCCGAGGTGCCCGGGATGCTGTTCCTCGAGGACCTCCTCGCCGAGGTGACGCTCCTCGAGAAGGCCGCGGTCGCGCTGCGGGCCCGCCTGCCGGCCCGCCTCCTCCTCCGGGACACCGCCGCCGACAGGGAGGACGCCCCGGCGGTGGTCCTCTTCACCAGTGGCAGCGAACGTGACCCGAAGGCGGTGTTGCTCAGCCACCGGAACATCGAGGCCAACCTGGAGGGGATCTCCGAGGCGATCGCCCTCAGCGCCGACGACATCTTCCTCGCCAACCTGCCGCTCTTCCATGTCTTCGGCCTGACGACCAACCTCTTCCTCCCGATTCACCACGGCATGACCATGGTGACCTATGCCAATCCGCTCGACTACCGGACCATCTGCGACATCATCCGGGAGGAGCGGGTCACCTTCGTGGTCGGGACCCCGATGTTCATGTGGGGCTACCTGCGGAAGTCGCGCCCCGGCGACTTCGCCACCTGCCGGATCGTGCTGACCGGTGCCGACAAGACCCCGGCGGCACTCCGGGAGGCGTTCCGCGAGCAGCACGACCTGGTGCTGCTCGAGGGCTACGGCTGCACCGAGACCGCCCCGGTGATCTCCTTCAATCGCCCCGACGCCAACCGGCCCGGCAGTGTCGGTCGGCCGCTCCCCAACGTCGAGGTCCGGCTCGAGGACCACGAGACCGGCCGCCCCTGTGCGGATGGCGAGATCGGCAAGATCCTCGTCAAGGGACCGAGCGTCATGCTGGGGTATTACGACGACTTTGCGGCGACCTCGCTCAGCATGCGCGACGGCTGGTACGACACCGGGGACATGGGGTACCGGGATGCCGACGGCTACCTCTGGCACGTGGGCCGACTCCGGCGGTTCATCAAGGTCGGCGGGGAGATGGTCTCGCTGATCCGGGTCGAGAACGTCCTCGAGGCGTGCCTCCCCGAGGAGGTCTCCTGCTGCGTGGTCGAGGTGCCCGACGGGGTGCGCGGGGCCCGGATCGTCGCCGCGCTGACGGCCGAGGTCGACACGGCGGGGCTCTCGAGGGCGATGTCGGCCGAGCTGCCCAACATCGCGCTGCCCCGGCAGTTCGTGGTCCTGCCGGAGCTTCCCACCATGGGCAGTGGCAAGATCGACTTCCGCCGCACCACCGCGCTGGTGCGCGAGGCGCTGCGGGGGGACCGGGGCACGGCTCGCCCCTGAGCGCCTCCTGGCATCCCGACCGCTTCACATCTCCTGAACACTCGCCCCGTAGGCTCCGGTGCATCGGGTGGCAGGGCGCCACCCGGCTGGCCTCACCCCCGCACAGGAGTCGATCGATGCCGCGTGTTCTCCGTTCCCTGATGGCCCGTGTCACCCCGGTGCTGGTGGGGGGCATGCTCCTCGCCCAGCCGCTCTCGGCACAGGGTGGCCCCCCTCCCGAGGTTCGGACGATGATCGATGGGATCGTCTCCATGCTCACGGTGAAGGGGGACTCCACCCTGCGGAGCTTCGCCGAGCGCCACCTGAACCCTGACTACCGAGAGAGCTTCTCCGACGCCGAGCTCCTCGACCACCTCCGCGGGCTCCGGGCCGCCGCCGCCGATGCCGACGGGTCGGTCTCGGCCCGCGGCATGCCTGGTGACATCGTGGTCACCCTCGATCGGGCGGGAAAGGTCAGGATCCGGGTGGAGTTCAACGACGCCTTCCTGATCACCAAGCTGGAGGCGGAGCCGGAGGGCGCCTAGGCGCCGGTCGCTTCACTGCCCGCCGATGGTCAGGTAGCGGACGTAGGTCGGCGTCAGCGTCTGGCCGTCGGTCGGGTCGGTGGTCCCGACGTCATTCCAGTAGAGGACCGTGCCGTCGGGGGAGAGGGCCAGGTCGTTGGGGAGCGAGAGCTCGGCCTCGATCGCCGGGCCATCGGTGATCCCCCGGCGGCCACTGCCCGCCAGGAGGGTCACCTCGCCCCCGAGGGTGACGGTGTAGAGCTGGTGGTTCCCCCGGGCCACCACGTAGAGGATGCCGTTGCCGAAGACCAGGTGGCCGTTGTTGTTGCCGGGGAGGGTCACCAACCGCGAGGCGGTGCCGTCGGGGGTGATCCGGATCACGTCGCCGTTGCCGAAGTTGGCGACGTAGAGGTTGCCGTCGGCGGCGCGGGTGATGCCGTTCGGACAGTGGAGCAGGGGACTCGCCGTCAGGGTGTCGACCACCCGGTCGGGGGCAATGCGGGCGATCAGGTTGCTGGTGCAGTTGGCGACCAGGAGGTTGCCTTGGCCGTCGAAGACCAGGCCGACCGGCGAACGGCCCCCCGACGCGGCGTATCGCTCCACCGTGCCATCCGGTGCCACCCGGCTCACGCTGCCGCCGGCGACGTTCGACTGGTAGAACCAGCCGTCGGGCCCGATGGTGTTGCCCGAGGCCCCCACCAGCCCCTCGGCAAAGACGCTCACCGCGCCCCCGGGCGTGACGCGCCAAATTCTGGTGCCCGCGGGTCCCCTGCTGAGTGTTGCCCCGAAGTCGGCGGTGTAGATGTTGCCTTCGCCGTCCACCTCGAGGCCACCGCTGCCGGCGTCGATCGGCCCGGCCAGGGTGTGGACGGTCGGGGGATGCGACTGGGCCGCGGCCGGTGCCGTGAGGGCGAGGAACAGGGTGCAGCTCACGCCGGCCATGGCCCACGGGGAGGGGCGCGGGGCAACGCGTCGCGTCTTGGTCATGGTGGAGTCTCCAGAGGGGTGCCCCACAGCGTACGCCCGGTCCGCGGGCGGGGTTTCCCCCGGAGTGTTTGAACGCGGTCTGGTCAATCCCTCCGCGCCGTCACGGTCATCCGTGCCGGGACCTCACCGGCGCCGAAGTCGAAGGTGACACCGCTCACGACCAGCGTCGCCGTGTTGCCGTTCACGGTGAGGTCGATCGGGGTGACCTCGTTGTCTCCCGCGGAGGTGAGGGTGAGGGAGGAACCCGCCTGCACATACGTGCCATCCGAGGTGTCCGGCGCCTCTCCGGGGAAGCTACTGACGATGGTGTAGCTCTTGTTGGAGGCAAAGACGAACTTCAACCGAAAACCCTCGGCATAGAGATTCTCGGTGGCCGACGGATTGCTGACCGGCGCCGCCACGATCGCCGTCGCGTTCCAGGTGCCGACAATGGTGGAAGAGCCCGAGGGTCCCGTGCCGTCACCACCACAGGCGCCGAGGGAGACTGCCGACAGCAGGGAGAGGATGGCGAGGGTGCGTCGCATGGTGGGATCTCCTGGGGTGGTGGCGGCTGGGGGGACCTCGCGATCGGGCTACAGAGGGTCGTGCCTGAGTCCCGACCTGTCAAGAACCGCGGCCGCTTCGCCGGCCCACACCCACCGCTCTCGGTCCGCCGGGTCTTGCGAGCACGGCGCGAACCGCCCACTGTCCATCCTTCTCGCCCCCCGCCACTGGAGAGCCTCGATGTCGGTTGGATTCCCGTTCCGCCCCGTTCCGCTCGCGCTCCTTGTAGCCCTTGCTCTGGTCCCGTCGGCCGCCCCCCCCCTCGCCGCCCAGATCCGGGCCAGCGAGCGGGCGACGGTGGCCCAGACCATCGATGGGACCACGATGACCCTCGAGTACGGGCGGCCGCGGCTCCGGCAGCGCACACCGGGCGCGA
>JAHEFN010000397.1 GCA_024640185.1 Gemmatimonadota bacterium
GCCCACCACCGGCATCGATCCCCGGAGCCGCATGGACCTCTGGACCCTGATCCAGGACCTGGTCGCCCGGGGGACCACGATCCTGCTCACCACCCAGTACCTCGACGAGGCCGACCAACTCGCCGCCCGAGTCGGGGTCATCGACCAGGGCAAGGTGATCGCCGAAGGCACACCCACTCAGTTGAAGGACCAACTGGGCGGTTCGGTCGTGGAGCTCACGGTGGCCGACGCCGATCGCGAGAACGCACTCGTCGCGCTCGGCTCGATCAACGACCACGATCCGACGTTCGAGCCCTCGTCCAAGAAGATCTCCCTGGCTGCTCCCAACGGGCCGGCCACCCTCACCAAGGTCGTGCGCCGGCTCGATGAGGCACGGATCGCCCCCGAGGACATCGCGCTACGTCAGCCGACGCTCGACGATGTCTTCCTGTCGATGACCGGACACGTGGCCGAGGAGACCGCCGCCGAGATGCCGGCCGGGAGACGAGGACGCCGGGGAAGGAGGGCGTCATGAGCGCCGCCCGGATCACTCTGGCCCACGGCATCCAGGACACACTGGTCATCACCCGCCGCAACCTGCTGCGCAATGTTCGGCTTCCACAGTTGGTCCTGTTCGCCACGGTGCAGCCGGTCATGTTCCTGCTGCTGTTCAACTACGTCTTCGGCGGCGCCATCGGCGGAGCCATCCCGGCTGCCGCCGGCGGCCAGTACATCAACTGGCTGGTCCCCGGACTGCTCATCCAGGTGGCAGCCTTCGGGGCAGGCCAGACCGCCATGGGCCTGACCGAGGACCTCAACAAGGGCGTCATCGATCGTTTCCGGTCGCTGCCGATGGCGCGATCCGCAGTACTGGCCGGGCGCACCATCTCCGACCTGATCCGCAATGGCTTCGTCATCTCCCTGATGATGGCGGTCGGATTCCTCATCGGGTTCCGCTACCAGACCAGCTTCCTCGGGCTCATCGGCGGACTGCTGGTCGCGATGATCTTCGCCTACTCACTCTCGTGGGTGATGGCGACCATCGGCCTGCTCGTGAAGAACCCCGAGGCGACTCAATCGGCCGTGTTCATCCCGGTGTTCCCCCTCGTCTTCGCCTCGTCCGTGTTCGTGCCGACGGCCACCATGCCCTCGTGGCTCCGAGCGTTCGCCGACAACCAGCCGATCACGGTGACCGTGGACGCGCTCCGGGGCCTCATGCTCGGTGGCGATGCGGTGCGCGCCGGCCAAACGGTCGGTGGTCAGGTGCTCCTGTCGCTCTTCTGGTCGACCGCGATCATCGCGGTGTTTGCACCCCTGGCGGTCCGCATGTACCGCAAGACGGTCGACTGACGCGATACTCGGCGGCGTGACCGAGATCCGTGCCGTACAGGGAGATATCACGACGCTCGAGGTCGAAGCGATCGTCAACGCGGCCAACATCCACCTCCACCACGGGGGCGGGGTGGCACTCGCCATCGCTCGCGCCGGCGGACCGGCCATCCAGATCGAGTCGGACGAGTGGATCGATCGACACGGGCCGCTGGAATCCGGTGTCGCCGCCGTCACCTCCGCCGGGGCGATGCCGGGCGAGATCGTGGTCCACGTGGCGGGCCCGATCCACCACGAGGGGCAGGACAACGAGGGGCTGCTCCGAACCGCGGTGACGGCGGCTCTCGACGCCGCATCCCACAGAGGTTGCCGATCGGTCGCGCTGCCGGCGATCTCGGCAGGTATCTACGGGTACCCGCTCGGTCAGGCGACCGCCGTCATCGCAGCCGAGGTGCGGGCGTGGGTCGAGTCGCACCCCGACGCCCTGGACAGCGTCCTGCTGGTCGGATACGACTCGACGGCAGCCGATGCCTTCCGGAGTGCGCTGGAGCCCTAGGGCCCCATCTCCAGACGGGGATTCTCGAGGGTCAGCTCGAGGCTCTCGAACGCGGCCTCGTTGTTGGCCGCGTTGAATCCGGGACCGGTCCACTTGGTGGGCCAACTCCGATCGAAGGACCACTTCGCCGCGGGCCCGGAGTCGGACAGAAGGCTGATCGATCCGCCCCCGACATCCGACCCCCGAGCAAATGCGTCGAACACCTCAGGAGCCATCGCGACCGTCCCG
>JAHEFN010000398.1 GCA_024640185.1 Gemmatimonadota bacterium
GAGATGATGGATCTGTTCGCCGACGATGCGGTGTATGTCGAGCCCTTCATCGGGGGAGAGCCCGCAGTCGGCAAGGCGGCGATCCGCGATCGGCTGCGCCGGGGATGGGAGTTTCCACTTCCCGATCTCGAGCTCGACGTGATCGAAGTCGAAGTCGATGGTGCTGTGGCGCGGACGCGGTGGGAGTGTCGTTCTCCGGCGCTTCCCGAGCCGGTGCAGGGCGAGGACCGCTACGAGTTCGTCGACAGCAAGATCTCGCGGCTCGAGGTTCGATTACTCAGCGAGGATTAGGGTCCCTCGCGTTCGTTGTGCCTAAACGGCACTATTGGCGCATTTTAGGCACAACGAACGCCGGGAGCGGCGCTCAAGTCACGATGAGTGCCGTGCCGGCGGCGGCGAGGGCGGCGCCGAGCCAGGCTCCGGCGGCGGGCCGTTCCCGGGTCACCAGCCAGATGAGGGGGAGTTGGATGGCCGGTGAGGTCGACACCAGGACGCTGACAATGCCCGGCTCGCCGCCGCTGAGCGCCACCAGCACCAGTGTCTTGCCGATGACCATCCCGATGGTGCCCGACAGGATCAAGATTCCCCAGGTCTTGAGCGGTATGCGGCCCGGGTGCTTGACGACTGCCCGCTTCTCGAAGTAGCCGCGGAGCGCCAGCAGGGCGATCAGGCCGACGATGGCGCGCACCGCGGCTCCGGCCCATGTGCTCACAGAGCCGTCGAACACCGGATCGGCCACGAGAACACCGACCGCCTGGCCGAGGGCTCCGAGCAAGCCGAAGCCGACACCGATCCAGAGCTTGCCGCGGATCTCCTCCCAGTGGTGGTTCTGGCCGGGGCGGGTGCCGAAGGCGATGGCGAACGTGACCCCGATCATGATCAGGGCGGTTCCGATCAGCGCCGGGATGGAGAACCGTTCTCCGTAGAAGATGGCGCTGAGGATCGCCGCCATCGGAGCGTTGGTGGCGAACAGTATCCCGGTGCGGCGCGGGCCCAGGCTGGCGAATGCGGTGAACAGTGCGGCATCACCGAGGGCGAGGCCGAGGACCCCCGAGAGCCCCAGCAACGCAACGTCGCCACCGTCGAGCGATCTCCAACCGCCGACGAGGGTTGCGATGATCACCAGCACGAACGTAACCCAGTACATGCGGACGCGGGCAAGGCGCGGGCCGCCGAGGAGCTTGGTAGGCCCGGCGATGATCAAGCCACCGATCGCCCACGAGATGGCGGCTCCCAGGGCCGCAGCTTCGAAGCCGAGAGATGTCATTGTGCGGTGGTCCGGCTTTCAAGGGGCTACGTGCGGCGGAGGCGGCCCGAGGCTAGCCGTGCCGGACTCACGGCCGGCCGCGCCTGATGCCCCAAGTGTTTGGCGCTGGTGACCGCTCCGGTCGAGTCGATGATCGACAACCTCGCTCCATAGCCCCCGCGGTCACTTCCTGGGCGGCACCTTGACCGGATCCTCCTTGTCGAGGGGGATGGAGCCGTCGCTGGCGTGGAGGTCGTCGTGGACCGCGAGCAGCTGTTCCCACTCCGGTAGCCGCTCGGGATCGACCGACACCGCGACGAGATGGCGGGTCTGGGGACGTCCCGTCTGGTCGAATCCGCTGGCGCGGCGGATCACCTCGACGGCAGCTGCATCGATGCGATGGTGCTGGCGAATGTGGTCCTCCCACGACGTCAGCAACATGAACTCCGACATCCGGTGCGGGTCCTCGGCGTTGCGATAGAGAGTCCACTCGTATGCCCCGGTGCGCAACCGGACGCGGCGCAACTCATTCATGGCGGCGAGGAACTCGGCGAGCTCGGCATGGCGGATCACCCAGGTGTTGACCACCATCACCGGGCCGCCGCGGTGATGCTCGACGTGGGGTTGGGTCACCCAGTCGGCGGGAGGTTCACCCGGGACGCTGTCGCCGAGAGCGGGAATCCCGATACGGGTGAAAGTGATGCCGAGGATCACGGTGCCGACCGACATGACGGCAATCGACTCTGCGGCGCCGATCACGTTGCCAATAGCGCCACCGATGATCGATCCGATGGGAAGGAAGCCGACGAACGCGAGTGAGTAGAGGCTCATAGCGCGGCCCCGCA
>JAHEFN010000399.1 GCA_024640185.1 Gemmatimonadota bacterium
CAGGGGTCACGCGGGCCGTGGTGCAGGTCGACCTGTCGCGGCTTGATGCCCTGCTCGATGACCTCGGGGCCTTGGTGACCGCACGACAGGAACTCGAGCGACACGCCGCGATCGACACCCTCTCACCAGTGGCCCGCAGCGCGGTGGCAATGTCGCGACGGCTCGACGCCCTCCAGGAACGGATCGTCCACGTCCGATTGGCGCCCCTCGGCGAGGTCCTCGAGCGGATCGCACCGCAGGTGCGTGAACTGGCCAGAGCCCTCGGCAAGGAGGTGACCGTCGAGGTGGCTGGTGAGAGCCTTGAGGTCGATCGGGGCATCCTCGATGTCCTCCCCGAGCCGCTGCTGCACCTGGTCCGCAACGCCGTCGATCACGGCCTCGAGGCACCGGCTGCCCGACGGTTGGCCGGCAAGCCACCGGCGGGGACCCTCCGCATTCGGGCCCGTCAGGATCGCGATGCCGTGGTGATCGAACTGGCCGACGACGGTCGGGGCATCGACCGGATGGCCATCGCGCGGACCGCCCGAGCCAAGGGGATGCTCGAGGAGGGCGTCGAGCTTGGCGACGACGGCATCCTGGCGATCCTCGCCCGACCGGGGTTCAGCACGGCGAGCGAGGTCACCGACATCTCGGGGCGGGGGGTCGGTCTCGACGTGGTCCTCTCCCGGCTGCACGCCGTGGGTGCGGCGGTGACCCTGACGACGGTGGCGGGTCGCGGCACGACCATTTCGGTGCGATTGCCGACCCGACTCGGTATCCTCCCCGCCCTGGTGACCCTCGTCGGCGAGGACCGCTACGTCATGCCGCTGACCCATGTGAGCGAGCTGGTGGCCTGGGACGAGGAGGCCGTGCGCATCGAGGGAGGCCGCATCTTCCTCGAGGTGCGGGGCGAGTCGGTGCCGGTGGTCGACTTGCGCCGCCTGCTGCAGTATCGCGGAGGGACGCCACCGCCGCGACGCCCGGCGGTGATCTTCGATGCCGGCGGACAGCGGGTCGCGCTGCTCACCGACCAGATTCATGGACAGGTCGATGCGGTCATCCAGCAGATCGAGCGACCGGTGGGGCTGCCACGATGGATCACGGGCGCGACCGTGCTCGGTGACGGACAGCCGGCGCTGTTGCTCGACCTCGCCTCGGTGGTATGAATGGAGCGTCCCGAGCACGCTCGGGCGGCACGACGCACTGCAACACGACAACCCCTGCAAGGACTCAGGCGATGACAGCGGATCAGGACCTCGACAATCTCCGTCACGATGGCTTGCGGGAGGTGGCCACCATCGGCGCTGGCCATGCGGCCACGGCACTCTCCCAGCTCACCCACCGACGGATCATGATCTCGGTTCCCGAAGTGCGGCGCGTCGAGTATGCCGATGTGCCCAAGATGTTGGAGGGACTCGGCGATTTCGTCGCGGTGGTCATGATGCGCATGCTGGGTGACCTCACCGGTCGGTCGCTGCTGGTCTTCAGTGAACAGGACGCGGTCCGCCTCTGTGACGTGATCCTGCGTCGCGAGCCGGGCCCGATGCGGGCGCTCGGGGAGATGGAGCAGTCCGGGGTGAAGGAGGTGGGCAATATCGTCGCCTCGGCGTACCTCACGGCGCTCAGCAACTTCATGGGGATGATGCTGCTGCCGTCGGTCCCGACACTGACGATGGGCCCGGTGGCGAGTGCCGTCGGCTCCTCGGCGGACGACACGGCGGGAACGGACACGGTGCTGTGTGTCGACACCGCCTTCAAGGCCGACGGCAGCGACGAGCCGTTGACCGGGGCCTTCCTGCTGCTGCCGGACGCGGCGTCGGTGCAGGCGATCCTCGAGGCGATCCACCTCGATTGACATGGCTGCCCCCCGCCTGCGTGATCCCGCGGTGGTTGCCGCCCTGTCACGGCGAATCGATCCCGCTGACTCGGTGGCCCTGACCAACTTCGCCTGGCTGGTGGCGCGAGCGGGACATCTCGAGGCCGGATTGGGTGCGGCGCGGCGCGCGGCAGCCCTCGAGGGGGCGCCGAGGGCCTCCTGGCGTGCGCTCGAGCGCCTGGCCATCGGCCGAACCGATGGGTTGGTCCTCGCCACCGTCGGCCAGACC
>JAHEFN010000124.1 GCA_024640185.1 Gemmatimonadota bacterium
CCTGGCAGTTGATCCGCGGCGGCGTCGCCGACGTGATGCTCACCGGGGGATGTGAGGCGGCGATCACCGGCGTGACGGTGGCGGCGTTCACCAACATGAAGGCCCTCTCGCCGCGCAACGATGAACCGACCCGGGCCTCACGCCCGTTCGACCGGGGACGGGACGGCTTCGTGCTGGCCGACGGGGCAGGGATGATGGTCCTCGAGGAGTACGAGCACGCGGTCGCCCGAGGGGCAACGATTCTCGGTGAGGTGATCGGCTACGGTGCATCTGGTGATGCCTATCACATCACCTCGCCGCCGGCCGACGGCCACGGGGCCATGGCGGCGCTGCGGCGCTGCCTGGAGAGCGGCAACATTCCGCTCGACCAGGTCGACTACATCAACGCGCACGGCACCTCCACGCCCCAGGGCGACATCGCCGAGACCACCGCGGTGAAGCAGGTCTTCGGACCGGCCGCGAAGGACCTGATGTTCGCCTCCACCAAGTCGATGACCGGCCACGCCCTCGGGGCTGCCGGCGCGATCGAGGCAGTCATCTCGCTCCTCGTCGCCACCCGGGGCGAGGTCCCCCCGACGATCAACAACGACGATCCAGACCCCGAGTGCGACCTCGACTGCGTGCCGAACACCGCCCGCGTCCAGCCGGTCCGGGTGGCCCTCTCGAACTCCTTCGGCTTCGGTGGCCACAACGCCACCCTCGCCGTCCGCGCGGTGTAGGCCCCAGCCCCGCTGCGGTACCCCGCCAGCCGGATCCCCGATAGATTCCGGCATGCCTGCTCCCACCGACACTCCCCCGATCCTCCGGCCGGTCGACGTGCACCTCGACCGGATCCGGGACCCGGCGGTGCTGCCGATCGCCGAGAAGGTCGCCGCCGGTGACCGGCTCAGCCCATCGGATGGTCTGGCGCTCTATGCCTCCCATGACCTGATCGGCATCGGTGAGCTGGCGGATTTCGCCAACCGACGCCGCAACGGGGACCGGGTCTGGTTCTCGGCCAACCAGCACCTCAATCCGACCAACGTCTGCATCCTCCGGAACACCTGCACCTTCTGTTCGTTCGCGAGGATGCCGAAGGAAGACGGCGCCTACAGCCGCAGCCTCGAGGAGGTCTACCTCGAGGCAGAACAGGCGCGTGGGGCGCCGACCCGGGAATTCCACATTGTCGGGGGGCTGCACCCCAAGTTGGGACTCGCGTACTACGCCGAGATGATCCGGGGTCTCAAGGCGCGCCACCCGGAGGTCCACATCAAGGCCCTCACGGCGGTGGAGATCGCCCACATCGCCCGGATCGAGAAGTGCTCCACCATTGAGGTCCTCCAGGCGCTGCAGGAGGCGGGGCTCACCTCGATGCCCGGCGGGGGAGCCGAGGTCTTCAGTACCGCCGTTCGCGCGACCATCGCCGAGCGGAAGTTGACCGGTGATGAATGGCTGAGGGTGCACGGCGAGGCCCACGAGCTGGGCATCCCGACGAACTGCACGATGCTCTACGGTCACGTCGAGACGGCCGAGGATCGCGTCAGCCACCTCGAGATGCTGCGCGAGCAGCAGGATCGTACCGGCGGCTTTCTGACCTACATCCCGCTCGCCTACCACACCGAGCACAACGCGCTCGGCGAGGAGTTGGGTCGGGTGGGCACCGCGACCACCGGGTTCGACGACCTGAAGAACATCGCCATCGGGCGACTCTTCCTCGACAACATCCCGCATGTCAAGACCCACTGGCCGATGGTCACCCCCTTCATCTCGCAGGTCGCCCTGGCGTTCGGCTGTGATGACGTCGAAGGGACCGTGGTGTATGAACGGGTCTACCATGAGGCGGGCGCGACCACCGACATGGGGCTGCCGTACGCCGGCCTCGTCGCGTTGATCCGTGACGCCGGGAAGGTGCCGATGGAGCGCAGTTCCCTCTACGAGGAACTGCGGCGCGACTTCACCGATCTCGAGATGCCACGGGGCGGTGACCGCGGACGTGCCCTGCCTGTGGTGCACGCGGCATGAGACTTGGCCGGATCCCGTGGATCAACGCGGCGCCGGTCTACGCTGCCCTTGATCGCGGGATCGTCCCGTCCCCGACGACGGTGGTCTCGGCCACCGCCGCAGAGCTCAATGACCTCCTCGCCGCCGGTGAACTCGACCTCAGCGTGATCTCGG
The DNA here is from genome assembly GCA_024640185.1 of Gemmatimonadota bacterium. Lineage (GTDB taxonomy): Bacteria > Gemmatimonadota > Gemmatimonadetes > Gemmatimonadales > GWC2-71-9 > Palsa-1233. Next base: position 2,155 of record JAHEFN010000124.1, read on the forward strand.
CGGTGGAATACGCCCGGGATGCGGAGAGCTACGACCTGCTCCCCGACCTGGCCATCTCCTGTGACGGTCCGGTCCACTCGGTGGCACTCTTCTCCCGGCGACCGATCGCCGACCTCGACGGGGCCACGGTCCTGCGCACGGCATCGAGTCGCACCTCGGTGCTCCTCCTCGAATTGCTCTGCCGGCACCTCTGGAACATCGCACCTCGCTTTGCCACGGTCCGCGCCGAGCCGAATGACCTCGCCGCGCTGCACCAGCTCCCCCACGATGCGGTGCTCGTCATTGGCGACGCCGCCCTCCACCTTCGGACCAACGGCAGCTACCCGTACATGGTGGACCTTGGCCTGGCCTGGCACCAATGGACGGGACTGCCGTTCGTCTTCGCGGTCTGGGCGGCCCGTCGTGACGCCGACCGCTCGGCGGCGCTCGCGGTGCACCGGAACCTGCTGGCCTCCCGGGCGTGGGGGCTCGAGCACCTCGATCTGCTCGCGACCGAGGGCGCTGACCGCACCGGCATCCCGGCGCCCACGGTGCGCGCCTACCTCGGCGACCTCGACTACCGACTGACCCCCCGGCACCTTGAGGGGCTCACCACCTTCTTCAATGGATTGCGTCGCGACCGGCTGGTGCCGGATGGCGCACTCTCCTTCCTGACGGCGGCCTGAGGTGACCATGATCGACCGCGGCAGCGCATCCTTCCGATCGTTTCTCGAGCTCTATGAGCGAGCCTCGCTGCTCGAGCTCGGGGCGATGGCCGACGCGATCCGCTGGCAGCTGCATCCCGACCCGGAGGTCTCCTACATCATCGATCGCAACATCAACTACACCAACGTCTGTGTGGCTGATTGCGCGTTCTGTGCCTTCTACCGTCGCCCCAAGGACGGTGAGGGATATGTCCTGTCCTTTGAGGAGGTCGGCGAGAAGATCGAGGAGTGCAAGGCGCTCGGTGGGGTCCAGATCCTGCTGCAGGGCGGCCACAACCCCTACATCCCGTTCGAGTGGTATCTCGGGCTGATGCGCTACATCAAGGAACACCACCCGATCCATATCCACGGCTTCTCGCCCAGCGAGGTCGTCTTCTTCTCCGAGCGCTACCGCATCCCGATGCCCGAGGTGGTTCGCCAGCTGCGCGAGGCTGGCCTCGACTCGATTCCCGGTGGTGGCGGAGAGATCCTCGTCGACGAGGTCCGCGAGCGGGTCGCCAAGAAGAAGGCCCAGACGGATGAGTGGCTCGGGGTTCAGGAGGAGGCGCACCGCCAGGGAATGAAGACCTCCGTCACGATGATGTACGGCTTGGGAGAGTCACCGGCCGACCGGATCGAGCATCTGTTGCGGATCCGCGAGGTGCAGGCGCGCACCGGGGGGTTCACGGCCTTCATCTGCTGGCCGCTGCAACCCGAGGGGACCGCGATGGCCGATCGGGTCAAGACCGATGCCGTCAGCTACCTGCGTACCCTCGCCATGGCCCGCATCATCCTCGACAACGTCCCCAACCTGCAATCGAGCTGGGTCACCATGGGACTCAAGGTCGGCCAGGTCGCCCTCCGGTTCGGCGCCAACGACTTCGGGTCGCTGATGATGGAGGAGAACGTCGTCTCCGCCGCGGGCACGACCCACCGCGCCACGATCGCCGAAATGGAGCGGGCGATCACCGGCGCGGGCTTCACGGTCCGCCGGCGGCGGCAGGACTACTCCCTCCTCGACCGGCCGGAGCCGGCGTTGGCCGGCGCGTGACCCGCACGGGCATCGGCTATGACTCCCACCGGTTGGTCGTCGGTCGCCCCTTGGTGCTCGGTGGGGTGGTGATTCCCCATGCGCGGGGGTTGGCGGGACACTCCGACGCCGACGCCATCGCCCACGCGCTCACGGACGCCATCCTCGGGGCGGCAGCGATGGGCGACATCGGCGCGATGTTCCCCGACACCGAGTCCGAGTGGCAAGATGCCGACTCGATGCTGTTGTTGGGCACGGCCGTCGCCCGGGTCCGTGACGCCGGGTGGCGGGTGGTCCAGTGCGACATCACGGTCGTCGCCCAGGAACCGAAGCTCGCGACCCATGTGCCCGCGATCCGGGCACGCATCGCCGAGGTCCTCGACGTCGCCATCGGGCAGGTCGGGCTCAAGGGCAAGACCAATGAGGGGATGGGCTTTGTCGGTCGTGGCGAGGGTATCGCCGTGATCGCGGTCGCCAACCTCGAACCCAGCTGATGGTCGAGGCGCTGATCGCCTGGCTCGCCGGGCTGCCGCCGATCGCCGTCTATGCCTCGATTGCCGTGCTCGCGACCGTCGAGAACATCTTCCCGCCGATCCCCGCCGATACCGCCATCGCCCTCGGGGCATTCCTGGCCCACCGCGGTGTGACCACCCCGACCCTCGTCTTCGGGGTCACCCTGGTGGCCAACATGATCGGGGCGATGACGATGTACTTCCTCGCCGCCCGACATGCCCCGGCGTTGTATCGCTCGCGCCTGGCGCGCCGGTTTCTTCCCGAGGACGGCATGGCCTTTGTCCGTCGCGAATACCAGCGGTTCGGCCTGGTCGGGCTCTTCATCGGCCGGCTGCTGCCGGGGTTCCGTGCGGTCGTGGCCCCCTTCGCCGGCTTGATCCACCTCGGACCGCTCCGGGCGGGCATCCCGATGCTGCTCGCGTCGGCCCTCTGGTATGGTGGCCTGATCTTCGGGGCCGCCCTCCTCGGCGAACGCTTCGATGACCTGCTTGGCATCATCGGGGGGCTCAATCGGTCGCTGGGCTATCTCGCCCTTGCCGCCGCGATCGGCCTCACCTTCTGGGGGGCACACCGTTGGCGCGCCCACCGCCGGGGCAGGGCATGACGCCCGACGACGTCGAGCGGTCACGTCGCTTTCACCTCCAGGACTTCCGGGACCATCTGGCGCTCGAGGCTGGCCACAGCGAGAACACCATCCTTGGCTACAGCCGGGACCTCGCCCGGTTGGTGGACTTTGCCACCACGCGCCAGTTGGCAGGACCGGAGGATCTCGATGCCGCAGCGCTCAGGGACTTCATCTTCCTGCTGAAGGACTTGGGCCTCTCGGGCGCCACGATCAGGCGCCACGTCTCGACGATCCGCACCTGGTTCGGCTTCCTGGCCGCCGAGGGCCTGGTGGATCGCGATCCCAGTGACCGCCTCGAGACACCGAAACGGTGGCGGACCCTCCCCGAGACCCTCTCCGTGGCCGAGGTGCAGCGATTGCTCGAGGCGCCGGGGTTGGACCAACGCCTCGCCTGGCGTGACCGCACCCTGCTCGAACTCGCCTATGGCGCCGGTCTGCGGGTCTCCGAACTCTGCGCCCTCGGGATCGGCGACCTGCTCCTCTCGGAGGGCCTCGTGCGCGCCTTCGGCAAGGGGCAGAAGGAGCGGCTGGTCCCGATCGGGCGGACGGTGATGAGTACCGTGTCGACCTACCTGCACACCCTGCGCCCGGACCTTGACCGCGGCCACACCAAGCAGCGGTTGCTGCTCAATGCCCGTGGCGAGCCGATCTCACGGGTCGGGGCATGGGGCATCGTGAAGAAGGCCGCAACCGGAGCGGGGATCACCGCCCGGGTCACCCCGCATACCCTGCGACACTCGTTCGCCACCCACCTCCTGGAGGGGGGCGCCGACCTGCGAGCGGTTCAGGAGATGCTCGGCCACGCCGACCTCTCCACCACGCAGATCTACACCCATGTCGATCGTGACTACCTTCGTGGGGTCCATCGCAAATTTCACCCCCGCGGATGACCCTCTCGTGCTCTTCCTCCTCGACAACTACGACTCCTTCACCTTCAATCTCGCGCAGTACTTCGGCGAGCTCGGTGCCGACCCCGTCGTGGTGCGCAACGACCGGATCACCGTGGCGGAGGTCCTCGCCCAGGATCCCGCCGGGATCGTGATCTCACCCGGACCCCGCACCCCCACCGAGGCCGGCATTTCGGTGGAGTTGATCCGGGCTGGAGCGGAGCGGGGGATTCCCATCCTCGGCGTCTGTCTCGGGCACCAGGCGATCGGGACGGCCTTCGGGGCCCGGGTGATCCGGGCCGATCGGCAGATGCACGGCAAGATCACCGAGATCCACCACGACGGCACCGACCTCTTCAGCGGCCTCGATGATCCGCTGCCAGTGATGCGCTACCACTCGCTGGTGGTCTCCCCCGACGGACTGCCCCCGACCCTCGAGGTGACCGCCAGCTCTGCCGATCGCGCGGCCGGGGCCGAGATCATGGCGCTGCGCCACCGCACCCTCCCCGTCTGGGGCGTCCAGTTCCATCCCGAGTCGGTCGGCACGCCGGCTGGGAAGCGGCTGCTCACGAACTTCCTGACCGGGCTTGCGGTACGGCCGTAATCGGTTATTGCTGAAGCAGTTACCACCCATTTCCCGAACGCGGCACGCATTTTGACACCGGGGCAATCGCCCTATAGCTTTCGTCGTGCCCGTCCTGATTGTGATCCCCGCCCGCGTCGGATCGACGCGACTCCCCAACAAACCCCTGTTGCTGCTCGGCGGGGCCCCACTGATCCGCCGCGTGGTTGACCGTGCCCGTCTGGTGCCCGGCGTCGACCGCATCGTGGTGGCCACCGATGCAGTCGCGGTGGTCAGCGCGCTGGAGGGGAGTGGCGCCGAGGTGGTGCTCACCCCGAGCGATCTCCCCAGCGGCACCGACCGGGTGGCCGCCATTGCCAGGCAGCCCGAGTTCGCCCGCTACGACATCGTCGTCAACCTCCAGGGGGATGAGCCGTTCCTTCCCACCGTGGCGGTCAGCGGTGCAGTGGCCCGCGTCGCGGGCGGTGAGGCGATCGGGACGGCCGCCGCTCCCCTCGACCCCGCGCTCCGGGACGATCCCGCACGGGTGAAGGTGGTCTGCACAACCGGG
>JAHEFN010000125.1 GCA_024640185.1 Gemmatimonadota bacterium
CATCGCCGCCGAGACGGTGCCACTGTAGAGGACGTCCTCACCCATGTTGGGACCGTGGTTGATCCCGCTGAAGACGAAGTCGGGCCGCACCGGCAGCAACGGCGCCTCGACCGCCAACAGCACGCAGTCCGTCGGGGTGCCGTCGACCTGCCAACTGCCATCCGGACGGCGCACCGGCCGAAGGGGCCGGGTCATCGTCAGGGCGTGTGACTGCGCGCTCTGCTCGCGATCGGGAGCCACAACCGTGACGGCGCCCACGGTGCGACAGGCCTCGGCGAGCACGCCGATGCCGGGGGAAAGGATACCGTCGTCGTTGGTGACCAGGATGTTCATGGGTGGCCGAGGCGAGAGGAGAACGGTGAACAGAGCACGGATCGAGAGGAGAACGGCCCCGTCACCCGTCGTCGTCCGAGCTCTCCCGGACGGCGGGTTGGCGGCCGTCGAGCACAGCCATCACGTCCTCAAGGTCGCGGGCGATGCCGCGCACCGACTCCGTCCGCATCGCATCGCTGGCGCGCGCCTTCAGGTCGCCGCTCCGTCGGAACTGGTCGAGCCGTTGCCGGGCGCCCTCGATGGTGTACTTCTCGGTATAGAGCAGGTGCTTGACCAACATGACCAACTCCACCTCGCGCGACTTGTAGACCCGGTTGCCCGACCGGTTCTTGGCCGGATTGAGGAATCGGAACTGGCTCTCCCAGTAGCGCAACACGTGGGGCTTGAGGTCGGTCAATGCACAGACCTCGCCGATCGAGAAGAATTGCTGCACCGGATTGGGGAGCGTCATGTCCACAGTTCCGCCTTGAGGTCGCGTTCCATGAGGGAGTGGATGCACGTCGCGGGGTCGGCCCCGTCGAAGAGGATCCGGCGCACCTGCTCGGTGATCGGCAGCTCCACCCGATGCGCGGCCGCAATCGCGATCGCCCCCTCGGCGGCGTTGACCCCTTCGGCCACCGTCCGAACGCTGGCGCGATGCTCCTCGAGGGTGACCCCCTTCGCCAACTCGATGCCGAGGGCCCGATTGCGGGAGAGCCCACCGGTGCAGGTCAGGATCAGGTCACCCATCCCGGCCAACCCGGCGAAGGTGTGCGGGTCGGCCCCCATCGCCTGCCCCAGCCGGGAGATCTCGGCGAGGCCCCGCGTCAGCAATGCCGCCCGAGGATTGTGTCCCATCCCGAGACCGTCGAGCACCCCCGCCGCGATCGCCATCACATTCTTGAGCGCGCCACAGACTTCCACGCCAATGACGTCTTCCTGCGTGTAGACCCGGAACCGGGGCGACGCAAAGAGCTCCTGCGCGCGCGTGGCCGCCTCGCGGTCGTGCGACGCCGCCACCACCGCGGTCGGCTGCCGTTCGTGGACCTCGGCGGCAAACGACGGCCCCGACAGCGCCACGAAGGTGGCGTGGGGAACCGTCTCCTCGGCCACCTGATGCATGAACGCCCAGGAGGCTGGTTCGATCCCCTTGGTCGCCGACACCAGCACCGTTCCCGGTCGAATTGCGGCACTCGCGGCCGACAACACCCCGCGGGCCACATGACTCGGGGTCACGGCGCAAACCAGGTCGGCCTCGCACACCGCCGCGCCCAGGTCGCTGGTCGACCGGAGTCGCGCATCGAGGGGTCGGTCGGCAAAGTACGTCGGGTTCTCGTGCCGATGGTTGATGGCCTCGGCGACGTCAGCCTCATAGGCCCAGAGGATGGTCTCCACCCCGTTGCGGGCCAGCAGGTCGGCCAGTGCCGTCCCCCAACTCCCGGCCCCGATGACCGCCGCCCGGGTCACTGACCCACCTCCGGCCGTGGTCGGCCGAAACGGAGCTCCGTCCCCGCCACCAGCCGACCGATGTTGGCGCGATGGAACCAGACGATCAGCAGCGAGAGGGCCGCCATCGGCCAGACGATCTCCCGTCGCTCGGGGTGCAGCAGCCAGATCGCCGGAGGCAGCGCCATCGCACCGAGGATCGACCCAAGCGAGACATAGCCCGAGAGCTTCACGCTGAGGAGCCAGATCACCAGGGAGACCACGAAGGCCCACGGCGCCAGTCCGAGGATGATGCCGCTTCCCGTGGCGACCCCCTTGCCGCCCCGAAAGCCGACGAAGACCGAGAAGACATGGCCGAGCACCGCGACCAGGCCCAATCCCACGGCGCCGAGTGGGGTGGTCCCCAGCCACGGACCCAGCACCACCACGGGGAAGGCGCCCTTGAGCATGTCGAAGAGGCCGACAGGGACCGCGTAGCGCCAGCCGAGCAATCGGAAGAGGTTGGTGGCGCCGAGATTGCCGCTGCCGACGGTGCGAAGGTCCACCCCGCGGGCGAGTCGGACCACGAGGTACGACGTCGGGATGGCCCCGACGAGGTAGCTCAGTCCGATCGCCATCGGCAGCGTTCCTGTCACGGCTTCGACCCCCGGCGGTTGTACTTGACCCTGAGCGGCACCCCGGGGAACGACCACGCCTTGCGGAACCCCTTGATGAGGAACCGCTGGTACGACTCGGGGACCGCGTCCGGTCGATTGGTCACGATCGCAAAGACCGGCGGCTTGGTGCCGATCTGGGTGGCATAGAGCAACTTGACCGTCTCACCCGGTGCCTGCGGCGGGGCGTTGCGGGCGATCAGCGCCTCGAGGACGTCATTGACGGCCGCCGTGGGAATCCGCTTGGCACGCGCCTCGGCCACCTCGAGCACCATGTCAAAGACCTTGCGCACCCGCTGTCCGGTGGTGGCCGATCCATAGAGGAAGGGGACCCATTCGAGGAACGGCGCCTTCTCGATCAGGATCTGCTCGCCACGCTTGGCGGTGTTGGCGTCCTTTTCGGGGATCAAGTCCCACTTGTTGACCAGGATCACCAGACCACAGCCGAGTTCCCAGGCGCGGTTGGCGATGCGGAGGTCCTGGTTGTGGAGGCCGCGTTCGGCATCGACCACCAGGACACAGACATCGGCGCGGGCGATCGAACGCTCGGTGCGAAGCGTCGAATAGAATTCGAGGGCCTCGTCGACCTTCCCCTTGCGACGGAGGCCGGCGGTGTCGACGAAAGTCAGCGTCTTGCCGTGGTAGGTCATCACCGAGTCGATCGAGTCGCGGGTGGTCCCCGCGATCTCGGTCACGACCAGCCGTTCCTCGCCGAGGAGCTTGTTGACGAGTGAGGACTTGCCCGCATTCGGTCGACCGATGACCGCCACGCGAATCGAATCCTCACTGACTTCCTCGACGGCGTCGGGCAGCAGCGAGACCACCTCGTCCAGCAGGTCACCGGTGCCCTGCCCCGACGTCGACGAGACCGGCCAGGGATTGCCCAGTCCGAGTTCGTGGAAGACATGCCGCGCGTCGCGGTCGCGGAGGTCATCGAGCTTGTTGACCGCCAACAGCACCGGGCGGCCGGACTGCCGGAGCCCCCGGGCGATGTCGGCTTCGATCGGGTTGATCCCTTCCCGACCGTCGACGAGGAAGATGATCAAGTCCGCCTCGGCCACCGCCCGCTCCACCTGGGAGCGGATCGCCTTGTCCATCGTCTCTTGCGAGTCGGGCACCAGTCCACCGGTGTCGACCAACCAGAAGTCGCGGCCGTTCCAGAGCGCTGCCCCGAAGTGCCGGTCACGGGTCGTGCCAGCCTGGTCGGAGACGATCGCCTCACGGCCACCGACGAGGCGATTGAACAACGTCGACTTGCCGACATTCGGCCGGCCCACGAGGGCCACGGTTGGGCGACTCATGCGGCCAGTGGCTCCTGCAGGGCGTCAATGAAGTTTTTCGATGCCCTGAGCGGGGCGGCAAAGCCGGCAGCCACCTCGGCCATCGGCACCGAATCGATGAAGAGGCCGTCGTCGTTGACGCACTCGCCGGGGATGAGCGCGAGATCGACCGATCCGGCGGCGGCCAGTGCCTCACCGATTGCCGCCCCCGAGATGAGGCCGGCGGTGGTGACCCGTGGCCCGAAGAGGTCGTTCTCCACCGCGATCAACCGGAAGTCGGCACCGGTCGCCTCGGTGAGCGGACCGAGAACCATCGGCATCAGCGCGGCCATCGAGGTCCCCGTGAGGACCGCGATCCGCCGACCGGCGAGGTCCGGCAACGACGCGGCGCCTTCGGCGACCTGCTGTTGCAGCCAGCGCACCGACCCGACGCCGTTCTCCACCTGATCGAAGCCGTCGTACGCGGAAGGTGGCGGCAACTCGCGGTCGGCCCGGATGTAGAGCTCGTCCGCGCCCAGTGCCCAGCTGATCCCCCGCGCACCCCGGGCCCGCTCGGCCGCGGCCTCCACAATGTCGACCGCCTTGGCACACTCGATCGCATCCGGCTCCCTGACCCTGCTGTGCTTGCTGAACTCCGTGAGCCCGACCGGCACGACCGACACCGAAAGGACCTCAGGCCCGAAGGCCCAGAGGTCATCGAGCGACTGTCGCAGCACGTCACCGTCATTCACACCGGGCGACATCACGATCTGGGTGTGGAACTCGATGCCATGATCGGCGAAGTGGCGCATCTGCGGGAGGACCGCTGGCGCCTGCGGATTGCGGAGGACCCAGCGGCGAACGACCGGGTCGGTGGCGTGGACCGAGACGTACAGGGGTGACAATCGGTAGTCGATGATCCGCTGCGTGTCGTGATCCTTGAGGTTGGTCAGCGTCGCGAAGTTGCCGTACCGGAACGAGAGCCGGTAGTCGTCGTCGCGAATGTAGAGCACCTCACGCACCCCGTCGGGGTTGCCATCGACGAAGCAAAAGTCGCAGCGGTTGGCGCAGCGGCGGATCCGGGGCGGCTCGACGGCGACTCCCAGCGGCTCCTCGATCGGCCGCTCGACCTCGACCTCGTACTCGGCATCATCATCCGGCAGCCGGTAGACGACCGTGAAGGCGTCATCGGCGGTGAGGAACTCCCAATCGAGGAAATCGTCCACCGGCTGACCGGCAACGGTCATCAACTCGGCACCGGATCGCAGCCCGATGCCCTCCCCGATCGAATCGGGGGATACCGCCATCACTCTCAGCACAGGGATTCCTGGTAGGGCACCGGGCAAATATGCCGCTATCTCCGCCTCTCAACAAGGGTTAGCGGGCCTCACCTCAAGCGGAATCGCGGCCCCGACACGGGCCTTCACGCCCCGGAATCCCTCTTTCAGGGCTTGGCCAAGTCTCGCACCACGTTCATGGTGGAGTCGATGAGGAGCACTTGGCCCGACCCCGGGCCGCTCTTCATGACGACCCCGCCCCGCTGGGCGCCACTCCCCATCGCCTTGACGACGCCGGTCCCGTCGGCGCCGACGAACATCGCCACCCGATCGAACTCTTCCTGCCCCGGAGTCCCGTTGAGGAGGACCGCGGTGTATTCGTCGCCGGAGGCTACCGTCATGCAGACGGCCTCCTTGTGCCCCTCATAGTCCAGGCAGATGTTGGCCCGGCCGTCGTCGAAGGCACCGAACCCGCCGCGCTCCTGTCCGCTTCGAGGGTCGTAGAAGATCACCCCGTTCTCGCCAGCGATTCGGGTGCCAACGGTTCCGTCGGGATTGATCAGCGGGCTGCCGGCTCCGACCGACACGGCCATACGACCGGCGCTGTCGAGGATCGCCATCCCGGCGGCGGTTGCCAGCCGCGCATCGGTCGTGGCCTCGGCCAGCGGGGCCCCGAGGATGATCCGCTCCCGGCCCTGCGCATCGACGATCACCAGTCCCTTGGCCCGCAACACATCGGCTCCCGGCTGGGCCGCGGCCGCGAGGAGACCGGTCGAGAGGATGACCACGAGGACGAGGAGGCGACGAACCCGCCGTTCGAGGAGATCGAGACGGCAGATGATGCGGTGGTCTTCGGTCACGGGGTCCCCCGGTGCGAGTGATGAACGTGGCTCTCTCGTTTGGGACGGACGGAGGGGTACATTGGTTGCAGCTGATCCCGAGGCACCCCGGAATCGCCGAAGGGCGGCCACTTTCACAAGTGACCGCCCTTCAACGTGTTGACCTAAGCGGGAGACGGGGCTCGAACCCGAGAGTCCGGCCCACACCGTGGCGGGTCAGGGTCCAGTGCGTTCGAGCAGGTCAGCACGGGTGCGCCGTGCCGTCGATGTCCGGATCAATCCGCTCGACAACCCACCCCTGTTCACACGCGACCCCCCAGGCTGTCGACGCCACCCATCTCGCAATCGCGGCATGCGGAAGGAAGCCTTCGGTCGCCGAGTAGGTGTAGCCCTCGAGGATCGAGGCGTAGGGACCAAAGCCGGACAGTCGGAACGGCACCACCACGAGTGCCCGACCGGACATCGCCTGTTCCCTTGCGAAGGCGCGCATACGATGCTCCGCCTCGGAGCGGAGAGTCGGCCAGTCCTCCCGCAACGTCTCGACCGCCACGGGACCGAATCCGTCCGCCTCGAGATCCCGCCTGACGATCTGCAGTTGTGCGACGACCTCATCGTTTTCGGCTTCATCCCCCATCCCGTGGGCCACAACCAGCACGCCTGCGCCACCGGGAGTGGCCCCAGGCTCGCGAACCCGTTCCCTGACGATCCGATGGATCCCCGGCGAGTCCATCAGTCCATTGGAGTGGGTCGCGACGGTCAGGCGATGATCGAGGGGAGCCACCTGGCCCGTATGGTTGTGGGGATCCGTCATGAACCACGCCGGGCGTTCCGCACTCAGGCCAAGGAGGAACTTCGTCTGTGGCAGGAACGAGCGCCCCGAGACGAACGCCCGGACGACCGCCACGCGTGAGACACCGAGCGCCGCCAAAGAATCCAGCCCAGCCCCCAACGTGCTCGGGTCCGCCATGCCGAGAGCAACCACGGTCGGCACTCGGGCGGCGATGAGTCCGGTCATGGCGCCGACCGAGGCATTCCACGAACTATCCCCACCGTGCGCCATCACCAGCACTCCGAAGGCCGGGGCATTGTCGGGCTCCGCCTGCCCGATCATCGATCGCTGGGCCACTACCGGAAGCGGCAGGAGGACACCGAGAACCAAAAACCACTTGAGAATCATTATCATGCAATTACGATAATAACACTCGGCAATCCGATCAACGGGTCGAATTCG
>JAHEFN010000126.1:0-5327 GCA_024640185.1 Gemmatimonadota bacterium
TCCTGGCCTCCGTGGGCTTGGTGTTGTGCGCCTACTTCGCCTATTGGCACGACGGGAATTTCTTGGGCCCGCGGTTTGTCCTCCCGCTCGTCCCGGCGGTTGCGTGGTGGTCGGCACGCCTGCCCGGCCTGCTCCGTGACCACGGAGTGGCCCCGGCCATCCGACGAGCCTTCGGGGTCGCGGCTGTCGGTGCGGTGCTGGTCGCCGTGGTCACCGACATCCCACTCCGGGCCACCACGTACGCCAACGGCCTGCAGACGATGCGCTGGAACCCGGATGTCGTCCTTGATCGCGCCGAGGTCGTCGGTCCGATCCTGGTCCGTGAGAGTTGGGGGGCGGAACTCCTTGCCCGACTCCGTGCCACGGGGATCACGGCGACCGACGCCGAACGTCTCTACCGCTCCACCGACGCGTGTGACCTCGAGCACGAACTCAGCCGAATCGAGGCCCTTCCCCAGACCGATCAGGCATCGCGTGTCGGTGCGTTCCAGGCTTCCCAAGCCACCGCGGCGGTGGAGCTGGTGCCGATGCCGACCTCGCCGGACTCGTCCCTCAGATGGCGGCCAGGACATCAGCTCGACCCGCTGTGTCGCCGTCGACTGGCCGAGACCGTGGGCGGGTTCACGCTCTACTCACCGCTGCTCCTCGCCCGGGCGCCGGAGCGTTTCGTTCGCGACCTGCACGCGCGAGATACCCTGCTGTTCGCGTCTGGCGCAGAGCCACGGTGGTTGCTCATCGGAGATCCAATCGGTGCCGCGGGACCGAGGCTGGTCCCGGTCGATGTCGACTCGCTACGCCTGGAGTGGTACGGAGCGCTGGGGCAGGTGCCGTGATCGCTCCCCGACGCGACACGGCCTGGGGGCCAGCGGTCGCTCGACCGCATGACCTGGTGACGCTCTCAGGTCGGCTCTCGTGAAGGTGCTCATGGTCACCACGTCGTTCCCGCGACAATGGGGTGATGCCTCCGGGGCGTTCGTGGCCTCGCTGGCGACCGGGCTCACGACGGCGGGAGTCGGGGTGACGGTGCTCGCCCCCGCCACACCCGGAAGCCGCGCCGAGGAAGACTGGAAGGGAGTTCGGGTCGTCCGGGTCGGGAACCCCGGCAGGAGCATCGCCAACGAGCCGGGAGGCATCCTGCCTGCGCTGGCGAGCAGACCGTGGCGAGCACTGGCGGTTCCGCACCTGGTGGGGGCCCTCGAGACGGCTGCCAAGAGGTTGGCGCACGAGGCCGACGTCGTGCACGGACAGTGGATCTACCCTGGAGGCATCGTCGCGGTACGCGCCGCCGAGGCGGCCGATCGTCCCAGCGTCATCACCTGCCATGGCGCCGACATCAACCTTGCCCGGTGGCTGCCGCCTCTCAGGTGGCTGGTCCGGTCGACGATTCGGCGCAGTGGTCGGACGTTGGCCGTCAGTGAGGCCATGCGGGATGGCGCGGTGGCGCTGGGCGCAGACCCGAGTGGGATCATGGTGGTCCCGCTCGGTGTGGTGCCCTCGGAGGCGGGTGTCAGCGATGCGGCTGCGAGCCGGTTCGCCGACCGGGGAGGCATCCGGCTCGTGATGGTGGGGTCGCTCACCCGACGGAAAGGTGCCGACATCCTGTTGGAGGCGGTGGCCCGATGTGGGAATCGCGGCAGGCTGTCGGTTGCCTTCGTCGGGGACGGCCCGCGCCGGCCATCCCTGGTCCGACAGGTCCGGGAGCTCGGCCTGACCGATCGTGTGGAGTTTGCAGGAACCACCTCGCCGGACCGTGTCCCGGCGTGGATCCGGGCTGCCGACATGCTGGTGCTTCCCTCACGAGCCGAGGGATTGGGGTTGGTCTGCGTTGAAGCGATGATGGAGGGACGGCCAGTGATTGCTGCCGACATCCCCGGGCCTCGCGAACTCGTGCGACATGAAGAATCAGGGCTCCGATTCCCATCGGGGAATGCAGCAGCTCTCGCGGCATCGATCGACAGACTGGCGGGAGATGAAGGACTGCGTGATCGATTCGGCGCCCGCGGAAGGGAACTCATCGAACTCGAGGGGCGCACCATGGCCGCGTCGGTCGCTCGGCACGTCGCCATCTATCACCAACTGGTCCGACAGGGATGAGGGACGGACGATGATGACGCGTTTGCTCGCCATGGTGGGGCGTGGTTGGCGCAAGCTGATTGTCGGCCCACTCCGGTATGGGACACGGGACGGGTACCGCGCCGAGAGCTACTGGCATGATCGGCTCGGTCGGGGTGGTTCGAGCCTGAGCGGGCCGGGGCATGAGGGCTGGTCCGAGGAGGAAAACCGCCGCGCCTATGAGGCGGCTCGCCGCGTGCTCGAAGCACTGCCCGAACTCGCCCCCAAGTGGGTGGGAGGGACAACCGTCCTGGAAATAGGGCCGGGAACCGGGTTTTGGACCGAGGTGTCTGCGGAACGAGGTGTCCGGGATCTGGTGGGCTACGACATCACCGATATCCAGTTTGAGGGGCTCCGACACCGGTTCCCGGATTTCCGATTCCTCAAGGGCGACGCAACCGAAGCGCTCCCCGCCGGGTCCTTTGGCCTGATCCTCATCCTTGACGTCATCGAACACGTCGTGACCCCGACCGCCTTGGAGGCGATCCTGCAGAACGCGGTTGCCGCCCTTGAGCCCGACGGCCTGGTCGTCGTCTCCTTCCCGCCACCCTCACAGCGTCGTCGCGACCTGTTCTACCTCCGCTTCTGGGAGATCGAGCGGGTGGCCGGCCTGTTGGCACCCTGCGTGGTCGGTCCGCCGGTTCGCTTCCGCGACGGAGTGGTCCTGCTTGGGAGACGCCCGTGACAGGGTGTGATCGGAGCGAATCGTGCTGACCTCACTCATCGCCGTGGTGGCGATCGTCGGGTTGTTGCTGTCGGCTGCGGCCACGGGCCGCCATGTTGGTGATCGCCTCTTTCCGACGGCGGACCGTCCGCTCACCCTGCTCGCGTCACCGGTGCTCGGGCTGGGTTGCTTCGCGCTGGCCAGCTTGGTCTTCCTCGCCCTCGGAATCCTGCCGTCTTGGATCCACCTTGCCCCGCCGTTGATCGGCTTTGCCCTCCTCGTGAGAGGGTGGGGCGGAATGGTGGTTGATGTGGAGGCCTTGGGGGCGGAGCTGCGATCCGCCCGATGGGCCCTCCTGGCCCTCCTGGGCTGCACGGCCCTCGTGGTCGTGACGTTTGCGCTGGGGCCGGTCGTCGACTGGGACTCGCTGAGTTTCCATGATCGGGTGCCTGCCCAGCTCATGGATGCCCGACGGTTGCTGGTGCCACCGGACAATCTCCATGTCGCCCAACTCGGACTGGCCCACCTCGCCAGCCTGCCCCTGCGGGTGTTGCATGTGCCGTACGTGGGGGCGCTGCTCTCCGCGGCATGCGCGGTCCTGATCGTGCTCGTCGGTGCGCTTGCCGGGAGCCGGTTCGGCGGGGGAGGGAAGGGGGCGATGCTCACGGCGGCGGCACTGGCCGGAACGCCCCTTCTGCTGCTGGTGTCGATGACCCCGAGGGTGGATGCTGCGCTGGCGCTCGCGATCCTGTTGGCGACGATCGCATGGGGCTGCGACCGAATGGAGGGCACCGAGTCACGAGCGGGGTGGGCGTTTGTGCTGCTCGGGGCCGCGGCCGGCATCAAGTTCCATGGCATCGCGTTCGCCGCCGTGACCGCACCGCTGATGATCTGGGGCTATCGTCACACACGGAGCGGCGTGCTTGCCGGCATCCTGTCGGGGGTGGCGCTTTCGGTTCCCTACCTCCTCGTCAACGTGGCGCACTTCGGCTCTCCCGTCTTTCCCTTTCTTGCCCCACCGACCCTCGAACCATGGCTGGCTGGACTCCTCCATCAGGAGATCCTGCCACCGGGGTTCGATCAGGGCTTCCTCGAGGCCGTCAACCTGGCTCGCCAGCGGTTCGACCTTGGGGCCTTCTTCATGGACCCCGGAAGCCTCACCATCGAAGTCGAGGGGGCCTGGTACCGACCGTCGCTGCTCCTGCTGGGGTTGCCGGTTGGACTGTTCATGCTGCCGCGCCGCCTCCTGATCCTGGTGGTTCCGTCGGTCCTCTACACCCTGATCGTGCTCGGGATCTCTCCCACGACGAACCTGCGTTACCTGTTGCCGGCCGTGGTGGTCCTGAGTGTCGTGACCGCCGCTGGGATCGGACGGGCCCTCGGGCGGGCGCCGGCCCGGCGGCAGCGGTGGTGGCTCTCCGCGATGGTGCTGGTCGCCCTCTGGCCCGCGCTGAGCTTTGTGCGGAGTTGGGGCATTGGACCTGCCCTTGGTCATGCGGTTGGACTCACGGCCGACGGGGAGTACCGCCTCAGTCATCCGGATCCGACGGTGCGTCTGTTCGCGGGGATCCCCCCAATGGCGGACTCCGCGGTGGGGAGCGGAGTGCTGCTCCTGCTCTTTGACGCACGAGGTGGGGCGTTCCGGTCCGAGGTGCTGGCGGATACCCGCTCCTGGAATTGGCCCGTCCTCGCCCAGAGCACGGCGGTCGATGAGTGCCTGGCCGGGACTGGCATCACCCACGTGTTGTTGAACCTGGGGGCCGCCAACTATTACGTCGGGAGGGGCGCGTCGCCCGATGCGCTCTACCTGCCCCAGTTCGGCAGTTTCGCTCGGAATTGTCTGGTGTTGTTGCGGGAAGAATCTGGCTTCGTCCTCTTCCGCGTCGATCCGACGACGGCGAGGGCACAGGCCGGCATGCCCGGAGGAGGGTGAGATGCACTTGGTGATCCAGATTCCATGCCACAACGAGGCCGAGGCGCTCCCCCGCGTCCTGGCGAGCCTCCCGGCAGCCATCGATGGGGTGACGCGTATCACCACGATGGTGATCGATGACGGCTCCACCGATGGGACGGCCGATGTCGCCAGGGGTGTCGGGGTCGACCAGGTACTCGGCCTGAGTCGACGAGGCGGAATTGCCCGCGCCTTCGTCGCGGGCATCGAACAGGCGGTTGCGTTGGGGGCCGACCTCGTCGTCAACATCGACGGCGACGGTCAGCATCCGGGTGATCGGATCGCGGATTTGGTCGCGCCGATCGTCAGGGGTGAAGCCGAAATGGTGGTCGGAGTGCGCGACGAGGCCTCACGCAAGGCCTTCCCACCGATCAAGCGTTGGCTCGAGCGCTGGGGCAGCCGCGTCGCCCGCACGATCAGCGGGACCGAGGTTGATGACGCGCCCAGCGGCTTTCGGGCGATGTCGAGGGAGGCGGCGATGCGACTGCACGTCTTCAATCGATACACCTACACGCTCGAGACCCTGATCCAGGCCGGTCA
Source organism: Gemmatimonadota bacterium (assembly GCA_024640185.1). Taxonomy (GTDB): domain Bacteria; phylum Gemmatimonadota; class Gemmatimonadetes; order Gemmatimonadales; family GWC2-71-9; genus Palsa-1233. Next base: position 5,268 of record JAHEFN010000126.1, read on the forward strand.
GCTCGGTCTGGCGATCACCACCGTGTCGTTCCACAGCAGGCCTGCGGAGCGGCCGTCACG
>JAHEFN010000126.1:5340-7014 GCA_024640185.1 Gemmatimonadota bacterium
TGTTCACGATGATCAGGGTGTTCATGGTCTACCGGCCATTCAAGTTCTTCGCCGGGCTCGGACTGGTGAGCTTTCTTGGGGCGCTCGCCCTGGCCGTGCGATACCTGATCCTCTACGCCATCGATGGTCGTGCCGGACGACTCCAATCGCTGTTGCTTGCCGCGGTGCTGGCCGGGATCGGCATGGCCCTGGTCGTGGTGGGGTTGCTGGCCGACCTGATGGCGGTCAATCGGCGATTGCTCGAGGACATCGACTGGCGTGTGAAACGCCTTGAGCACGGCGGGGCCGCCGCTAGTTCGAACCCGCCCTCCTGAGCAGCGCCGAGAAGCCCTCCTGCCCCAGGGCGATTCCCTCGCGCGCTGTTTCCGCCGCCCCGGCCGAGTCGCCAGTGGCGAGCAGACACTCGCCGAGCTTGGCTCGAAGCTGGGTGCGGGTCGGCTCGTGGCTGAGCCCGTCGCGGAGAATCGGCACCGCCTCGTCACAGCGGCCCGCGGCCCGCAGCAGTTGGCCGAGTGCCTCCTGCACCACCGGCTCCCGATCCCAGAGAGCCAAGGACTGGCGCATGTGGGCCTCGGAAGCGGCGAGGTCCCCGGCATCTCGCTCATGCAGTCCCCGGACGTACCAAGCGCGTGAGACACGCGGGGCGTCGATCGTCAGCCGCTGGTAGAACACCGAGGGTGAACGCCAGTCGGCTATCCGCATCACGGTCCGGGCCGCGAAGACCACCATCAGCCCAACGACGGGCACCAGGAGCCATTTCGGTGCCGTGACGTCCCGCGTCGGAAAGATCGCGGCGACCACCAGGGCCAGTCCGATGGTCGGCAGGAACAGCAACCGATCTGCCATCAGGGCGCCGGTCGGGGCGAGGATCGAGGAGGCCGGCAGCCAGGTGACGGCAATCCACCAGAGTCCCAGCGCCGCGAGCGGGCGTCGTCGCCACCAGCGGATCAGTCCCAGCACGGCCAGCGCCAGGACCACCACGCCCAGGCCGTGACGGAGTCCCCACGGTGAGCCGACCGGCAGCGCCGGTGGGCCGTACTCCCCCTGGAGATGGAGCGGCAGGAGGAGCAGGCGCACCGCCTCGGGCAGGACCCCGAGTGCGGTGAGCCATCGTTCCCGCAGGCTGAGGTCGGCGAGATACGGCAGGGGTGTCTCACCGGCGACCGACCCGGTGACCAGCGCCCGGGTGACCAGCAACAGCAGGGCGAAGAGCCCGACGGTGAGGAGCAGGCTTGCGGCCCGGCGCGATTCGAGTCGTCTGGGAAGCAGCAGGTGCTGACCCAGCAACAAGACCGGCAGCACGAAACCCTGTTCCTTGGCACCGATCGCCGCGGCCTGGGCCAGCAGGAGCAGCGGCAGCGTCGTAGGCCCAGAGCCCGTGGTGGCCGCTCGGTGCCAGGTCATCGCGGCCCCGATCATCGCGATGGCCGTGAGCAATTCGGCCTGCCCCACCACGGAGGCCACCACCTCCACATGCAGGGGATGGACGGCAAAGAGGAGGCCCGCAACGAGGGCGGCGGAGGGGCCCGCCCCGAGTCTCGTGCAACACCGCACCACCATGGCAACGGTCAGCACGTAGAGGGCGAGGGAGACCGTGTGGAACACCGCCGGAACCACGTCGCCGGGGATCGCGATCTGGAGGCCGAAGAGACTCAGCGTGAGCGGGCGCCACAG
>JAHEFN010000400.1 GCA_024640185.1 Gemmatimonadota bacterium
CGTCCACGCGGACCTGCTCGACGAACAGGCTCTCGCCCGCCTCGCACAGGTCGAGTGTGATGCCATCGTCCACCTCGCGGCGATCGCGTCGGGAGGGGATGCCAGGCGCGATCCCGAGCTGGCCATGCGGGTCAACGGGCAGGCGACTGCGATGCTCCTCGCGGCCCTCGGGGAGACGGGCCACACCCCACGGTTCCTGTTCATCTCGACCGGTGAGGTCTACGGCGCTGGGCATGACGGGCCGATCCCGGAGGCGGCGCGACTCGCGCCGGTGTCACCCTACGGGGTGAGCAAGTCCGCCGCGGAGTCGGCGGTCCTTGACCTCGGCCCCGCGGGGGGGATGGACACCATCATTGCCCGGCCGTTTCCGCACACCGGCCCGGGCCAGGACACCCGCTTCGTGCTGCCGGCGTTCGCGGCTCGGCTGCGCCAGGCCCGGCAGACCGGGGAGCGGCAGATCGCCGTCGGCAACCTCGATGTGACGCGGGACTTTCTCGACGTGCGGGACGTCGTGCAGGGGTACCTTCGGCTGCTCGATCACGGCACGCCCGGGGAGTGCTACAATGTGGCGACCGGCCGGGGCCAGCATCTCGAGGCCTGCTTCCGGACCCTCGCCGCTATCATCGGGGTCGACGCGGTGCCGGTGCAGGATCCGGCGCTGATGCGGCCGGCTGACATCCGGACCCTGATCGGGGACCCGGCCAAGCTCAACACGGCGACCGGGTGGTGCCCGACCATCGCCTTTTCCCAGACCCTCCAGGATCTCGTGGATGCCCAAGCGGACTGATCTCTCCTCGATTCTCATCATTGGTTCCGGCCCGATCATCATCGGTCAGGGCGCCGAGTTCGACTACTCGGGCACGCAGGCGGTTCGTGCGCTGAAGGAGGAGGGCTACCGGGTCATCTTGGTGAACTCGAATCCGGCCACGATCATGACCGACCCGGAGATCGCCGATGCCACCTATGTCGAGCCGGTCACCCCGGAGTGGGTCGCCAAGGTCATCGAGCGTGAGCGCCCCGATGCGCTGCTGCCGACGATGGGCGGCCAGACCGCGCTCAACGTCGCGATGGCGCTCGAAAAGGACGGGACCCTCGAGCGGTACGGGGTGGAGCTGATCGGCGCGAACGAACGGGCGATCCGGATTGCCGAGGATCGCCGTGAGTTCGCCGACGCGATGCAGCGGATCGGGTTGGCAACCCCGGCTGGCCGGGTCGTCGGTTCACTGGAGGAGGGGCTCGCCGGTGTCGAGGTGACGGGCTACCCGGCGATCCTCCGACCGTCCTACACCCTGGGCGGCAGCGGGGGAGGGATCGCCTACAACCGGGACGAGTTCATCTCGATGCTGCAGCGCGGCCTCGAGCTTTCCCCGGTGCACTCGGTGCTGGTCGAGCGCAGCATCATCGGGTGGAAGGAGTTCGAACTCGAGGTGATGCGCGATGTCGCCGACAACGTCGTGATCGTCTGCTCGATCGAGAACCTCGATCCGATGGGCGTGCATACCGGTGACTCGGTCACCTGCGCCCCGGTGATGACCCTCACCGATCGTGAATTCCAGCAGATGCGCGATGCCTCGATCGCGATCATCCGGGAGGTGGGTGTCGCAGCCGGTGGCTGCAACATCCAGTTCGCCGTGGACCCCGCCACCGGCGAGCAGCTGGTGATCGAGATGAACCCCAGGGTCTCCCGCTCCTCGGCGCTGGCCTCCAAGGCGACCGGCTTCCCGATCGCGCGGATCGGCGCGAAGCTGGCCGTCGGGTATACCCTCGACGAGCTTCCCAACGACATCACCAAGGTCACCCCGGCCTCCTTCGAGCCGGTGCTCGACTACGTGGTGGTCAAGATTCCACGCTTTGCCTTCGAGAAGTTCCCGGCCGCGTCGCCGGTCCTCACCACCCAGATGAAGTCGGTCGGTGAGGCGATGGCCATCGGGCGGACCTTCAAGGAGGCATTCCAAAAGGGGTTCCGGGGACTCGAGATCGGGCGATCCGGCTGGATGGTGGGTCACGGACCGATCGACGATCGACTGGGCGACAACGAACGGGCGACCCTGCTCTCGGCGATCCGCCG
>JAHEFN010000401.1 GCA_024640185.1 Gemmatimonadota bacterium
TCAGGCACGGCGCAATCGTCCATCCTCTATCGCCTCTCGTCTCGGAGTCCAGATGGGTTCGCCCACCGCCGATGCTTCCGCCCCGTCCTGGGTCACCCACACCGGCCTGAAGGCTTGGGTAGCCGAGATCGCCGCCCTCACCCAGCCGGATCGGATCCACTGGTGTGACGGCTCGCAGGAGGAATACGACCGCCTCTGCACCGAAATGGTCGCCAGCGGCACCCTGACCCGCCTCGACCCTGTCAAGCGTCCGAACTCCTTCCTGGCCCTCTCCGATCCTGGCGACGTCGCCCGGGTCGAGGACCGGACCTTCATCTGCAGCAAGGCGAAGGACGACGCCGGCCCGACCAACAACTGGATGGCGCCCGACGAGATGCGCGCCACGCTCAAGGGACTCTTTGCTGGCAGCATGGCAGGCCGGACGATGTACGTGGTGCCCTTCTCGATGGGCCCCGTCGGCTCGCCGCTCTCCTACATCGGCATCGAGTTGAGCGACTCCGCGTACGTTGCCGCCAACATGCGGATCATGACACGGATGGGGCGCCGCGTGCTCGAGGCGCTGGGCGACGGACCCTTTGTCCCCTGCGTCCACTCGGTGGGGATGCCGCTCGAGGCCGGTCAGGCCGACGTGGCCTGGCCCTGCAACAAGGACCAGAAGTACATCGTTCACTTCCCCGAGGACCGTGAGATCTGGTCGTATGGCTCCGGCTACGGCGGGAACGCCCTGCTCGGCAAGAAGTGCTTCGCGCTGCGGATCGCCTCGGTCATGGGTCGCGATGAGGGCTGGATGGCAGAGCACACCCTGATCCTCGGCGTCGAGGATCCCGACGGCAACAAGACCTACGTCGCCGCTGGCTTCCCGAGCGCGTGCGGGAAGACCAATTTCGCGATGCTGATCCCGCCCGAGGGGTACGACGGCTGGAAGGTCACCACCGTCGGTGATGACATCGCCTGGGTGCGACCCGATGCCGAGGGACGGCTCCATGCCATCAACCCCGAGGCCGGGTACTTCGGCGTGGCGCCCGGGACCTCGTACCAGACCAATCCCAACGCGATGCGGACGATGGAGTCGAACACCATCTTCACCAACGTGGCCCTCACCGAGGACGGCGACGTCTGGTGGGAGGGGATGACCGATGAACCGCCCGCCCGCCTCACCGACTGGCGCGGCAACTCCTGGACCCCCGAGAGCGGCACTCCCGCCGCCCATCCGAATGCCCGCTTCACCACCCCGGCCTCACAGTGCCCCTCGATCGACCCGGCGTGGGAGGATCCTGCCGGGGTCCCGATCTCGGCCTTCATCTTCGGCGGCCGCCGGGCCACCACGATCCCGTTGGTCTTCCAGTCGTTCGACTGGGAGCACGGGGTCTACGTGGGTGCCACCATCGGCTCCGAGAAGACCGCCGCCGCCGCGGGGACCGTGGGCGAGGTGCGCCGTGACCCCTTCGCCATGTTGCCGTTCTGCGGCTACCACATGGGCGACTATTTCGCCCACTGGCTGACCATGGGAGCCGACATCGCCGAGGTGCCGCTCATCTTCTGCGTCAACTGGTTCCGCAAGGATGCCGACGGCCGGTTCATCTGGCCCGGGTTCGGCGAGAACATGCGGGTGCTCGAGTGGATCGTCGGCCGGGTCCGGGGGACCGCCGAGGCGGTGGACACCCCGATCGGACAGATGCCCCGCCATGGTGACCTGCGCTGGGACGGACTCGACTTCCCGAAGGCCACCTTCGACCTCCTGACGGCGGTCGATGGCGAGGCGTGGCGGACAGAGATTGCGAGCCACCAGGCCCTCTTCACGAAGCTCGGCGATCGGCTCCCGAAGGCCTTCCCGGCACTCAAGGAATCGCTGCTCAGGCGACTGTGACCAGACACGCCTTCGAGGTGGTCCGCGACCCGCTGTGGGACAACATCCGGCTCGAACGGGAGGCCGTGGCGTGCATGGATACCGCCGCGGTCCAGCGGCTGCGATATGTTCGCCAGCTCGGCCACGCCTTTCTCGTCTATCCCGGCGCCACCCACTCGCGGTTCGAGCATGCCCTCGGTGCCTATCATCTGGCGCGAAGGG
>JAHEFN010000402.1 GCA_024640185.1 Gemmatimonadota bacterium
GCCGGCGGGGCCTGTTGTCTATCGGCTGCCGGTCACCGGCGTCATCGAGAATGGCCTTGCCCCCTACGTCGAACGGGTGATCGCCAGCGCCTCGGCGGCAGGCGCCACCTTGGTGGTTCTTGACATCGACACCCCCGGCGGTCGCATCGATGCCGCCGAGCGGATCGTGGATGCGATCCGGGCGTCGGATGTCAGGGTGGTGGCGTGGGTGCATCCCCGTGCTTGGAGCGCCGGCGCGATGATCGCGCTGGGGGCCGAGCAGATCTACATGGTGCCGGGCGGCGCGGTCGGTGCGGCCACCCCTGTCGACGGCAGCGGCACGAAGGCCTCCGAGAAGATGGTCAGCGCGATGCGCGCCGAATTCCGGGCGCTGGCCGAGGCGCGGGGCAGGGATCCTGCCATCGCGGAGGGCATGGTCGATGAGTCCCTCGACCTGCCGGGACTTGCCCCCGCGGGCAAGCTCCTCTCGCTGACCACCTCCCAGGCGCTCGAGGTGGGGTTTGCCGATGCCAGCGCCGCCTCGATGGCGGAGGTGCTGGCCTTGGCGGGTGTTCCCGCGACGGCCGACGTCATCACCCTGCCGCCCAACTGGGCGGAGCTGGTGGTCCGTTTCGTGACCCACCCGGTCGTGGCGCCGTTGCTGCTCTCGCTCGGCATGCTTGGGTTGGTGTTCGAGATCAAGGCCGGGGCGTTTGGCCTCGGTGGCTTGCTCTCCCTGGCGTCACTCGGGCTGTTCTTTGGTTCCTCCTTCCTGATCGGCCTTGCCGGCTGGGAAGAGGTCCTGATGCTCATCGGTGGTCTGATCGCCATGGGCATCGAGGTCTTCGTCATCCCGGGATTCGGGGTGGCGGGCATTGCAGGGCTTGGGCTGATCGGTGGCGCGATCCTTCTCGCGCTGCTTGGCACGGCCCCTACCGGAGGTGATGTGGTCACTGCATTCAGTATCCTCGGGGCCGCGTTGCTGATCACGGCGGCCGTCTTCTTCGCGTGGATCCGCAATCTGCCGGACTCCCGACGCTGGGGTGGCCTCCTGCTCAGGTCCACGGTCCCCCGAGGCGACGGCTACATCTCCGCCGCCCAGCGGGACGATCTGATCGGCCACACCGCGGTGGCCCTCACCGACCTCCGTCCGTCGGGGACCGCGGAAGTCGGCGACGAGCGGATCGATGTGATCACCGAAGGTGAATTTCTTCCCGCCGGCGCGCCGCTGACGATCGTGCGTGCCGAGGGATACCGTCATGTGGTGCGCGCCGTGCGTGCCGTACCCTCCGCACCAAAGGAATAGGGACCCATCATGGATCCGAACACCGCTTCTGCCGCCACCCTGCTCGTGCTGGTGATTCTGGGCTTTGCCGCGATCGCGATCTTCCTGCGGTTCTTCCCGATCGGGCTCTGGATTCGGGCGGCCGCCAGCGGCGTCCGCATCTCGTTCATCGCCCTCTTCGGGATGCGCTTCCGGAAGGTGGATCCGACCCGGATCGTCGATCCGCTGATCACCGCCCGGAAGGCCGGCCTCGACCTGCACATCGATGAGCTCGAGGCCCACTATCTCTCCGGCGGCAACGTCGGCCGGGTGGTCAACGCGCTGATCTCGGCCGACAAGGCCGGCATCCCGCTCTCCTTCAAGCAGGCGACCGCGATCGACCTCGCCGGCCGGGACGTCCTCGAGGCGGTGCAGGTGAGCGTCAACCCGAAGGTGATCACCACCCCGAAGGTCGCGGCCATGGCCAAGGACGGCATTCAGCTGCTGGCACTGGCCCGGGTCACGGTGCGCGCCAACGTCAACCGGCTCGTCGGTGGCGCCGGCGAGGAGACGATCCTGGCCCGCGTCGGCGAAGGCATCGTCAGCACGATCGGGTCGGCGGAGTCGCACAAGGCGGTGCTCGAGAATCCCGACATGATCTCCAAGACGGTGCTGGCGAAGGGACTCGATGCCGGCACGGCATTCGAGATCCTCTCGATCGATGTCGCCGACGTCGACGTCGGCAAGAACATCGGTGCCGAACTGCAGACCGACCAGGCGGAGGCCGACAAGCGGATCGCCCAGGCGAAGGCCG
>JAHEFN010000127.1 GCA_024640185.1 Gemmatimonadota bacterium
CCCGCTGGCCGAGTTCAGGAAGATGGGGCAGGAGAAGTTCGGTGGCCGGGACATGACGCCCATGCGGATGACGATGACCGGCACGCTGAACATGACCGTCGAGGTGCTGAGTCTCAGCAACGACTCGCCCGGCCCCTCCTTCTTCGAGTTGCCGATCGACCTGCAGCCGTTCCCCATCGAGATGTTCCAGGGGATGGCCGCCGCGGCCCTGCAGCAGGGGACATGATTCCACGGGCCCGCTGGCTGGGGCTGCTGCTCGTCGTCGCCGGTTGTCGGGCCCCCAGCCCGGCGCCGGCGGCGTCGCCGTTTGTGGACCCGGAGGGAACGCCGGTGGTGATCGAGGCGCTGCCGGTCGGCCGGATCGTCTCGACCATGCAATCCGCGACGGAGTGGCTGCTGCTGCTCGATGCCGGCTCGTTGCTGGTCGCGCGCACCGACGCCGACCGGCAACCCGAGCTCGCCCACCTGCCGTCGATCGGTGGCGGGCTGGAGACCTCCCCTGAAGCCGTCGCCGTGCTGGAACCCGACGTCGTCCTCGGCTGGCGCATTCGGGCCTCGGTCGACATGGCGCGGGCCCTGGCGCCGTTCGGCATCCCGGTGCTCGCCGTCGAGGCCACCGACACCGCCGAGGCGTTCCGACAACTGGCGACGATCGCCACCCTGGTCGGACGCGAGCAACGGGGAATCGAGGTCGCCACCGCCCTGCGCGAGCGCCTCGCCGCGCTCGGCCGTGCGGCCTGCCCGGCAGGCCAGCCCCCCGAGACCGTCTTCATCCAACTGTGGACCGCGCCCCCGATGACGGCCGGCGGCACCACCTGGATGAGCGATCTCCTTGGGGCAACCTGCCTCACCAATGCCTTCGCTGACCTGGAGGAGCCGTGGCCGGTCATCTCGCTGGAAGCCGTCCTCGATCGGCAGCCAGCCTGGCTCCTGACCAGCCGGACGGGTCAACCCGGTGAGCGACTGGCAGAGCTCCAGCGCCTCCCGGGGTGGCGCGAGCTGCAGGCGGTCCAGCAGGGCCGCGTCCTCGAGATCGACGGCGACACCTTCGCCCGCGCCGGCCCCGGCATGGCCGTCTGGGTCGAGTCGGTGGCGGCGGAGCTCCAGCGGGTGCGGGGGATGCCCTGAGGAGCCGGGGGCATTCACCGCCGCGGCGCCCCCGTGTATCTTCTTCCCCCGGGAGCGATGGCCGAGTGGCTGAAGGCGGCGGTTTGCTAAACCGTTTTAGGGGTGTAAGCCCTTAACGAGGGTTCGAATCCCTCTCGCTCCGTTGTTGTGTTGGCTCAAGAGTCCTGGGTCCTGAGACGCGGTCTCGGCTCGGGACTCGCGCCTTTTTCCCCCATCCCGGCTTGTCGATGTCCACTCCGCCTCGTGTTCGTTTCGCCCCCTCACCCACGGGCTTCCTCCACGTCGGTGGGGCGCGGACCGCGCTCTTCAACTGGCTGTACGCCCGGCAGACGGGTGGCACCCTGGTCCTGCGCATCGAGGATACCGACCGTGAGCGCTCCAGCGAGGCCCACACCCAGGTGATCCTCGATGGCCTGACCTGGCTGGGCCTCGATTGGGACGAAGGGCCGCTCTTCCAGGGTGCCCATGCCGACCGGCACCGCGAAGATGCCCTGCGGCTGCTGGCAGCCGGCAAGGCCTACAAGGATTTCATGACCGCCGAGGAGCTGACGGCGGCACGTGAGGAGGCCAAGGCCGAGGGACGACCGTTCCGCTACCACCGGGCCGAGGTCGGCCTCCCGCCGGAGGAGACCGCGCGCCGGGAAGCCGCCGGGATGCCCCATGCCGTCCGGTTCGCGATGCCCGACGAGGAGCTGGCCTGGGATGATGCGGTGCACGGCCGGATCTCGTGGCAAGGCCGCGACCTTGATGACTTCATCATCCTCCGCTCGGACGGCACGGCGATCTACAATCTGGCGGTCGTCTCTGACGACGTGGCGATGCGAATCAGCCATGTCATTCGCGGTGACGACCACGTCAGCAACACCCCCAAGCAGATCGCCCTCTACCGTGCCCTCGGCCACCCGGTGCCGACCTTTGCCCACGTGCCGATGATCCTGGGGTCCGATGGCAAGAAGCTCTCGAAGCGGCATGGCGCAACCGCCGTCGGCGACTACCGCGAGGAGGGGATCCTCCCGGCCGCGATGCGCAACTTCCTGGCCCTGCTGGGCTGGTCGCCCGGCAATGACGACGAGGTGCTCCCGCTCGACGAGGTGATCGCCCGCTTTGACCTCGGCGGCATCATGACCAAGCCAGCGGTCTTCGATACCACCAAGCTCGAATGGATGAATGGCCAGTATCTCTCGATGTTGCCCGCCGAGGAACTGCTGGCGCCGGTCGAGCGGGAGCTGGCTCGCCTCGGCATCGACCCCGCCGGTCGCGACCTCCTGCCGGTGATCGAGGCGGTCAAGGCACGGTCACGCACGATCACCGTGGTGGCCGAGCAGGTCGCCGCGCGACTTCCCGGTGCCACCCTGCCCCGCGACGACAAGGCGCACAAGCTGATCGACAAGCTCGGTGACCGTTTCGCGATCAACCTTGGCCTCGCCCGGGAGGCCCTCACGGCGGTGGTCGAATCGGCGTGGCAGCCCGCCCACCTCGAGACCGTCATCAAGGCCGTCGCCGAGGAGGGTGGTCTCAAGCTCGGTGATGTCATGCAGCCGATCCGGGTGGCGCTGACCGGCGGCACGGTGAGTGAGCCGGTGCACGAGCTGCTGGCCGTCATCGGCCGCGACGAGTCGCTGCGACGGATCACCGCCGCCTAGGCCACTCGGCGCCGCCCGTCAGGCCAGCACGTCACCCTTGAACCGCCAGCAGCGGTCGAGGAACTCATCGAGCCAGCCGCGGGCGATGAACGCCTCGACGGCCGCCGCCGTGGCCTGGCGATTGACGCCCCAGAGGGACGCCTGCCGGGGACCCTGGTCGATCACCGCCTGGATCACGACCTCCTCGCCATCGGTCCACACCGAGGGGACCGTGCTGGCGAAGCGGCCTGCCACCGCGTTGACCCCTGGACCCCCGACCGCGATGGTCGGCGCGTCGTGGAAGAGTTCGGTGGCGAACCAGGTCTCGTCGCCGACCAGCAACGCCCTCCGATAGGCGGACCCCCTCCCGCGAAGGTCGATCTCGGTCCGCAGGCGGTCGGCCGAGACCCGATCGGGATGGCCATCCTCGAGGGCACTCGCCACGACGATCAGGATGGTCTCTTCGCCGTCGACAAGCTTCATGGTGGATCGACCTCACGTGGAGGGGGAATGCGCTGATGACGTCGCAGCAGTTCCTCGTCCTCGATCCGCTCGCGCACCCGGCGGATCGACAGCTCGAGGTCATCGAGGTTGGCCGCCCGGCGACCGGCGACATCGATGTCCTCCAGCATCGCCGAGCGCTTGCGCCACTGGTCACGGGCGATCGGGTTGCCCTCGAGGTTGACCGGCAGCAACGCGAGGAGGAAGGTGGGCACCTTGATCGGGCCAAGGTAGATCCACCGCGAATCGACCCCCACCGGTTGGCCACCGATCGCGGTGGTCCACGACGGCATCCGTGGCGCCCGCGCCTGCTCGGCGGCCACGGCCTCAAGGTACCGCTGTGCCATCCCGTCGACGACACTGTCGTGGATCTCGCGGGGGCTCCTCCCCATCAGCCGCGCGGCCAGCTCCCGCGGCGTGACCGGGAGTGGGGTGACCCACAGCAGTCCGGTGGCGAAGGATGGAACCAGTCTGCGTGTGGTGCTGTCTGGCACACCCGCTTGGGCGATCAGCGACCCACCGCCGGTCGCCAGGCCCAGCAGCAGCGGCAGCGCCCAGCGGGTCGGGTTCACGGCTCCGGCACGGCCCCATCGGCACGGCAGGCTGCCAGCGTGCCGGCGAGCCGACGGATCCCCTCGCGAAGCCGCTCGGCCGGCACCGTGAGGGCGATCCGGAAGTAGCCCTCACCCGCTGCACCGAAGCCGCTCCCCGGCAACACCACCACCCCGTCGTGCTCCAAGGCCCGACTCGCGAAGGCCGCCGAGGGGATTCCCTCGGGCAGCGGCACCCAGAGGTACATCGCGCCGCGGGGCGGCTCGACCGGCAGCCCGATCTCGGCCAGGGCCGTGAGGGCCACGTCGCGCCGCATGGTGAGTTCGGCCACGAGCGGCGAGACCAGGGATTCGGCATGGTCGAGGGTCCACGCCGCGGCCTGCTGCAGCGCGAGGAACGGCCCGGTGTCGAGGTAGCTCTTCGCCTTGGTGAGGGCGCTGATGAGCTCGGCGTTCCCGACGGCGAAGCCGAGCCGCCACCCGGTCATCTTGAACGACTTCGACATCGAGAAGAACTCGACGGCCACGTCGCGGGCCCCCTCGATCTCGAAGATGCTCGGCGCGACGTAGCCGTCGAAGGTGATGTCGCAATAGGCATTGTCGTATGCCAGCACAATCCGGTGCCGGCGGCAGATCGCCACGAGGTGCTCGAGATACTCGCGCGGGGCGATGGCGGCGGTGGGATTGTTGGGGTAGTTGACATAGACGAGGGCGGTACGCTCGAGCAGCCCCTCCGGCATGCGGTCAAGATCGAGGAGGAACCCGGACGCCTCGGTCAACGCAATGACATGGGGCTGGGCACCGGCGAACATCGCCCCGCCGAGGTAGGCCTGATACCCAGGCTCGGGCAGCACGACGACGTCGCCCGGATTGACCACGGCCAATGCCAGGTGCGCCAACCCTTCCTTCGACCCGATCAGCGGCAAGACCTCGCTGGCGGGGTCGAATACCTGACCGAAGCGACGGGCCATCCATGCCACGATCGAGGCGCGGAAGTCGGGGTTGCCCTGTTGGAACCCGTACTTGTGCATCCCGGGAACCGCCATCGCCTCCACCAAGGCCGCCGTGGTACCGTCGGGGGGGAGGCCATCGGAGTCGCCGGCCCCGAGGTCGATCACATCCACACCCGCCGCCAGGAGCCGTCGCTTGATCGGGGGAATGTGGGCAAGCGGATAGTCGGGGAGTGAGCGCACCCGGACATTCGCGCCGGTGGTGGCGGGCCTCATCCGTCCTCCCCCATCACCGGGTTGCTGACGCGCCCGACGCCGGGCACCTCCACCTCCACCGTGTCGCCCGCTGCCAGCGGTCCGACCCCCTCCGGGGTGCCCGTCAACAGCAGGTCGCCCGGCTCCAACGTCATGATCGCGCTGATGTAGCTCAGCAGGTCCGTGATCGGGAAGATCATGTCGCGCACATGACCACGCTGGCGCTCGATGCCGTTGACCCTGGTGATGACCTCCAGTGCATCGAGCTGCCACCCCGAGGTCGCCACCGTCCCCACCGGGCAGAAGGAGTCGAACCCCTTGGCACGGGCCCACTGCCCATCGGTCTTCTGCAGGTCCCGGGCGGTCACGTCGTTTGCCGCCACCACGCCGCCGATCGCCGCGAGAGCTTCCTCGCGACTCGCCCGCCGCAATCGGGTGCCGACCACGATGCCGATCTCGCCCTCGTACTCGACCCGGCTGGATGCCTTTGGCAAGCGAATCGGCTCACCGTCGCCCACCAGGGCGGAGATCGGCTTGAAGAAGAGCAACGGCCGCTCCGGCACGGCGTTGCCGAGCTCCTTCGCGTGAGCAGCGTAGTTGCGACCGACACAGATGATCTTGCCGGGAGACGGCACCGACATCGAGGCACTCCGGGTGACGGGAAGAAGCAGGGACTGATGCCGAATAGTAGTGCGGATCAGTGCGATGCAGCGGCCGCAGCGGCGATCGCCGCCACCAAGCCGGTACAATGGTCAGGGGTGGGTGCCCCCTCGATGAAGAACGGATCCATGACCGTCGATCGCAGCACGACCAACCCCTCCGTCGACCACTCCTCACGACCCACCCCGAGGTCATCGAGCAGGGGGAGCACGATGCCGTCACAGCCGGGGGCGGTGTGTCGGGTCCGACTCACCCAGTACGCAGGCTCCCGGTCGCCCACCACGGCACTCATCCGACGGTGGATCGCCTCGTTGAGGCGATTGATCTCGTTGAGGGTGGTCAGCGCGGGATGGGTCACCACCCAACAGACGACGTTGAGGTCGGGTTCGGGAAGTCGGACCGCGCGAAAGGCCCCGAGGGCGCCCTCGACGCCGAGCGCGGCGTGGAGGCGGCGGGCCCCGGCAGCGGTCCGTTCGAGGAGGTGCCCGTACCCATCGACGGTCAACGGGACCACCCGATGCGAGAGCCAGACGGCGGCCGCGGCCGCCCCGGGCTTCGAACCCTCCAAGATCCAGCGCCCGATGAACCCCTCACCGCTTTGCCCCGCAGCCGGCGAGAGGTAGGGGGGATCGAGCGACACCAGGTTGCGGCTGCGCCGATCTCGGACCAGGAAGACCCCGGCCGGGTACGGGATGTAGCCGAGCTTGTGCGGGTCGATGGAGATCGAGTCCGCCTCGGCCAGGGCGCTGATCCCGGCGACCCACCCATCGCTCGGCCACGAGGTGCCGCTCCGCTCCCGAAGCGCCGGGCCACCGAGTCGGCGACCATCGGTGGCCCTCGTCAGCGCCGCGGCGTAGCCACCGAAGCAGGCGTCGCCGTGGAGATGGAAGGTCACCCCCAGCGTCGAACCGACTCGGTCGCGGACCGCCACCACCTCATCGAGTCGATCGACGGCGCCTTCCTCGGTGGTGCCGAGCACCGAGACCACCGCGGTGATCGGGGTGCGGTGCTCGGCGAGCCCGGTCACGATCTCCTCGAGCGCCCCGGTGTCCATGCGGGCGTGACGATCGACGGGGACCTCGACCAACCGACGCGACCCGATGCCCAAGGCCCGGACGATCTTCTCCCACGAGTAATGCGCCGTGCTGGAGACCAGCACCACGCTCGCCGGGAGGGGGTCGGCAAATTCCAGCTCGAGCCGTCGGGTGTAGTCCTGATAGCCGACCGCGGCGAGTGAGAAGTCCTCGATCGCCTGCTTCGCCGCCACCGCTGGCACCAGACGG
>JAHEFN010000002.1 GCA_024640185.1 Gemmatimonadota bacterium
CTTTCCCTGGGAGGCCGGATCGTCAGCCTCACCCAGGATGATCATCTCGCGGGGTGCCATCTGGCGGCCGTGGTAGAATCGCACCGGGCCAGCCACGAGGAGCAGCTGCCCGACGGTGATGGTGCGGTCGAGGAAGGCCTGGCCTGGCCAGGCGCATTCGAGGGTGCCGCTGGCATCCTGGAGCACGGCATGGAAGATCCGGAGCCCACGTCGGGTTGGCAGCACGCCCTTGCTGATCACCCGACCGACGCAGGCGACATCATCCCCGACACGGGCCCGGGCCAGCGGGGTGACGTTCGAGGCATCGATGTAGCGGTGCGGCAGATGGTGCAGGAGGTCCTGGACTCGCTCGACACCGAGGCGTGCGAAGGCCTCGGCACGGCGCTCACCGATCCCCTTGAGGAACTGCACCGGGGTGTCGAGACGAAGGGTGGCCATGCTCAACGATACCGGGATCGCCGCGCGGAGGCACGGGATCGCCCCCTCGGCCACCACAGCACGGCTCGCCGTCCTCGCATGCATCGGGGCACCCACCCGCCAGCCGGTGCCACGCTGGGCGCGTGCAGCACCCGCCCCTTCGCGTTCGACGTCGGGTGAGTCGCCTCAACGCTCCATGATCAACCGAACGTCGGCGTCGAGGTCGCCTGGCGCCTGGGCCCGCGTGGTCCAGGAGACGCCGAAGAACGTCACCAACGCCG
The DNA here is from genome assembly GCA_024640185.1 of Gemmatimonadota bacterium. GTDB lineage: Bacteria > Gemmatimonadota > Gemmatimonadetes > Gemmatimonadales > GWC2-71-9 > Palsa-1233. Next base: position 699 of record JAHEFN010000002.1, read on the forward strand.
CCAGCAGTGCGATCCCCGCCGCGGTCACTCCGGCGGGCAGCGAGGCCTTTCCGGCCCACATCAGGGACTCCAGGCCGAGGGTGAGCACGATACCCACCGCCATCGAGGCCAGCGCACCGACCCTCGTGGCCCCTGGCCACACCAACCCGAAGGCCAGCGCGGGGACGAAGGTGCTGGCGAAGAGCCCCCAACCGAAGACCCCCAGCAGCACCACGACCTGTCCCGGGACCATCGCCAGGCCAAGTGCCACAACAGCGACGGCGAGGGTGGCCCAGCGGGCACTGCGGAGTGACCCCGCTCCGGCGGAGGCGCGGGGCGGCAGGTCGCGGGTCAGTGCCGCCGCCGCGAGGTTGAGAAAGGCGTTGACGGTGCTCATGATCGCCGCGGCGACACCGGCAAAGACCAATCCCGCGAGCCAATGCGGCGCGTAGCGGAGCAGGAAGGTGGCCGTGGCATCGTCGGGGTTCCGCAACGGGGCGATCGCACCGGTCACCACGGCGGTCTTGGTGGCCAGCCCCACCCCGACCCACAGCAACAGCGCGACGACCAACCCCACTGTCATCAGCATCGGGTACCAACGCAACTGCCGCGGATCCCGGAGCATGTAGAACTTGTGGAGCAGGTGGGGTTGGCCGAGGGCGCCCACGCCGAGGACGAAGAAGAACGACAACGCGGCGAGTGGCGAGAAGTGGCCCCACGGCCCGAACCATCCGGGATCAGCGGCGAGGATCTCCGTCGACATCACGGCGATGCCGCCGCCACTCGACACCGCCGTGGCGAAGACGAGGATCGAGGCGATGGCCATCAACGATCCCTGGAAGAGGTCGGTGTAGACGCCGGCCAACATCCCGCCACTCACCGAGTAGGCCACCACCACGGCCGCGCCGATGAGGATCGCGGCGGGTCGCCCGACCTCGAAGAGGGCATCGACCACCAGCCCCAGGGCGAGGAAGTTGGTGGCGACATAGCCCACGGTGGCGATGACCATGGCCAGGCCGGCGAGGCGGCGGGCGCCGTGCGAGCGATAGCGGATCCCCACCGCCTCCGGGATGGTCACGGCCCCACGGATCTCACCGAGGAGGCGCAGTCGGCGCGCCAAGACCCACGCCGTCAGTGACGACGTGATTCCCGCCGAGAGAATCAGGTAGACCGCGCCGAGTCCCTGGCGGTACATCAGGCCGGGGCCACCAATGAAGGCGATGGCCGAGAGCACCGACGCCATCGAGGCCACGGCCATCGTGACGATCCCGATGCCGCGACCGGCCACGAAGAAGTCGCCCGCCGTCCTGGTGCGTCGCGTGGCCCAGACTGCGATGCCGGCACAGGCGATGAAGTAGCCAAGGCCCACCACACTGAGGGTCGAGGGGAGGGTCAGCGGTCACCTCGCGGCATCACCTGAGCGCACTCCGCGCGCAGCGCCGCCAGCGCCTCCGCATCGAGCGGCGCATCGCGGGCATCGATGGCGTACGCCAGCGGAAAGATCAGCACCGGCAGGAGCCCGACGCCGAGCAGCACCACCGCGGCACGAGCCGGGAGTCCCAGGACAAGGCCGTCGATGCGGTCGGGACCCATGAGGAGCACCGCACCAAAGCCAACCAGTGGGATCAGGAGGAGCAGGGTCGCCGCCACGGCCGCGGTCCGGGAGAGCCGTCCGTGGCGCGTCGCGCCCAGCAGCAGGGTACCGGCCAGCGTGCCGGCAATGCCGGCGACCGTGAGCCAGGCCACCAACGGCGTCTCCGGCCCGACCGTCATCGCGATGAGATAGGCCACCACCTGGGCGGCAAGCCCCGAGCCCACACCGACCCATCCGAGTCGAGTCGGGTGTGTCACTCGCGATCGCCGAGGAGCCCTGCGGCCCAACGCTTCGCCTCGAAGGGTTCGAGGTCCTCGAGTCCCTCGCCAAGGCCAACGAAGCGAATCGGCACCTCGAGTTCACGCCGCAGCGCCACGACCGCACCACCTCGCGCACTGCCATCGAGCTTGGTCACGATCAAGCCGGTGGGGGTGACGGTCTTCGCGAACTGTTTCCCCTGCTGCACGGCGTTCTGGCCCACCGTGCCGTCGAGCACCAGCAGCACCTCATGGGGTGCGCCCGCCACCTTGCGGCCCACGACACGAACGATCTTGCCGAGTTCGGTCATCAGGTCATCCTGGGTGTGCAACCGACCCGCGGTGTCGATCACGACGACATCCACCCCTCTCGCCACGGCCGCCTCGACGGCGTCGAAGGCGACCGCTGCCGGATCACCACCCATCGTGCCGCTGACACATGCCACCCCGAGTCGCTGCGCCCAGCTCTCCAGTTGCTGCACCGCACCGGCACGCCAGGTATCTGCCGCGCCGAGGAGGACCGACTTCCCCTCGAGGGTGAGGCGGTGGGCCAGCTTCGCGATCGAGGTGGTCTTGCCGGCACCGTTGACCCCGATCACCAGGACGACCGTTGGCCCCGCCGCCGCGAAGGCCAGCACCCCGGGCTCGGTGGGGCCCGCCAAGATCTCCGCGAGGCGATCGACGAGGGCGCCCTGGAGGTCGGCCTCGGTCTTGAGCCGGCCGCGGCGGACCTCGCTCTCGAGGAACTCCACCAGGTCGAGCGTCGCCGGCACGCCGAAGTCCGCCTCGATCAACAGCTGCTCAAGCTGCTCGAGATCGTCCGCCTTCAGCCCGCGCACCAGGGCACCGACGTCGGTGAGGGCGAGCCGCTTGATGCGCCGCCAAATGCCGAGCTTGCCACCGCCTATCCGCATGGACACCCTGCTGAGTGGTTGGAGATCGATCACACACCGTCGGGGGTCAAAGCTACACCAGGGCGTCGCGGAGGATCTCGACCGGGTGGGCCGCTCGCCGATCGGTCCCATCGAGAATCTGGTGCCGACAGGACGTTCCAGCCGCGGCGATGACCGTGTCGCTGGCGGCCTCGCGGACGGCCGGGAAGAGCACCAGTTCGCCGATCTGCATCGAGACGGCGAAGTGCTTTCGGGCATAACCGAACGACCCCGCCATGCCACAACACCCACTGGGGATCTCCTCCACCCGGTGGCCGGCTGGCAACGAGAGGATCGCCACGGTCGGATCGAGCGAGGCCAAGGCCTTCTGGTGACAGTGACCATGCAGGGCGATCCGGCGAGGCACCGTGTCGAACTGCCGGGCGTCGATCCGACCCGCGGCCGCCTCACGAGCCAGGAATTCGTCGATCAACAGGGCCCGACCGGCGAGGGCCCTCGCCGCCTCCCGGAGCGGCGGCGAGACGAGGTCGGGGTATTCGTCGCGGAAGCCGAGGATCGCCGAGGGCTCGATGCCGAGGATCGGCCCGTCGCTCGGCACCACCTCGGCGAGCAACTGGACGTTGCGATCCGCCAACCGCCTGGCATCACGGAGCAATCCCATCGAGATCTGGGCTCGGCCGCTGTCAACGTGGGCAGGGATCTCGACTCGCCAGCCGAGCCGATTGAGGAGTTCGATCGCCGCGATCCCGACCGCCACGTCGACGGTGTCGGTGAATTCATCGCAGAAGAGGTTGACCGATCCGTGTGGGTACGTGAGGCTGTCCGGATTCCCGCGGCGACGGTGCCAACGACGCAGCGAGGGGCCAGCGACCCGTGGCAGGCTGCGACCCGGTGCGATGCCGAGCGCCCATCGCAGCAGGGTCGCCACCGCCGGTGTGTCGGTGAGGGCGTTGGCGAGCGGCGCCACGCGGCCCGCGGTCCGCAACACCGAAGCGAATGCGGCGAGGAGACGGGTACGGAGCGGCACCCCCATGCGGTCATGGTGCTGCTGCTGCCATTCGGCCTTGAGTCGGGCGACATCGACATTCGAGGGGCACTCCGACGCGCATCCCTTGCAGGAAAGACAGAGCTCCATCACCGCCTCGACCTCCGGACTCTGCCATGGTGAGGTCCGTCCGGGCGGGTCCGTGAGCACCTGGCGAAGCAGGTTGGCACGCCCTCGGGTGCTGTCGCGCTCGTCGCCGGTCGCCATGAAGCTGGGACACATCGTCCCACCCATCCGGGCGGACTTGCGACACTCGCCGACCCCGTTGCACTGCTCGGTCGCCCGAAGGATGCCTCCGGCGGCGCTGAAGTCGAGGACCGTGAGATGATGCGGATCGGGGTGGTCGGGGCCGTACCGGAGCGCCGTTTCGAGCGGTGGTGTGTCGATGATCTTGCCGGGATTGAGGATCCCCATTGGGTCGAACGCGGCCTTGACCTGACGCATCATCGCGTAGCATGACGCACCGACCATGAACGGAATGAACTCGCCACGCAGTCGACCGTCGCCGTGCTCACCGGAGAGCGAGCCCCGATAGCGCTTCACCAGCGCCGCGACGTCGGTCGCGATGCCCCTGAACATCCGCCGTCCCTCGGCCGTCTTGAGGTCGAACAACGGCCTGGTGTGCAACTCACCGGCACCGGCGTGGGCGTAGTAGACGCAGGACACCCCGTACCTGGTGCGCAGCAGTTCGTCAAACTCGGCGATGTAGGCCGGAAGGTCCTCGACCGCCACGGCGGTGTCCTCGACCACCTCGCGTGGCTTGGCATCTCCGGGAATGTTCGACATCAACCCCTGCCCCGCGCGGCGCAACGCCCAGACCCGGTCACCGTCGTGGCCCCAGAGCACCGGAAAGGCGTATCCGAGGCCGGCTGCACGGCACTCCGCCTCGATCGCGGCGAAGCCGCGCTCGAGCACCGTCCGGTCGACATCACGGAGCTCCACCACCAGGATCGCCCCGGGGTCGCCCTCGACAAAGAATCGGTTGCGTGCCTGCTCCAGGTTGGCCTTGGTGCAGTCGAGGATGTGGCGATCGATCAGTTCACAGCCGAAGGGCCGGTGCCGCATCGCGATCAGTGTCGCCCGCAGGGCGTCGTCCACCGAATCGAAGTGCGCGCAGAGCAGCCCCCCAGGTGGCGGGAGCGGTTCGCACGTGAGTTCGTACTCGACGCCGACGAAGAGGGTGCCCTCGGAACCGGCGAGCAGCCGACAGAGATTGAACGGCTCCGTCGACTCGGGATCGAAGACGGAACAGGCCATCAGGCGATCGAGGGCATAGCCGGTGTTGCGACGGGTGACCGTGGACTTGGGAAACGATGCGGTGATCTCGGCGCGATGCTCCGGGTCACCGAGCAGTGTGGCGATGGTGCGGTAGATGCGCGTCTCGAGCGAATCCGGCGCGGCGCACTTCTCGGCGAAGCCCTCCGGGGTGAGCGGACCGAAGGTGACCTCGCTGCCGTCGCTCAGGAATCCTCGCACGGCGACGAGGTGCTCCCGGGTGGACCCATAGACGATCGAGTTGGCCCCACAGGAATTGTTGCCGACCATGCCGCCGATCATCGCCCGGTTGGCCGTGGCGGTCTCGGGGGCAAAGAAGAGTCGGTGCGGCTGGAGTTCGAGGTTCAGCGCGTTGCGGACCACACCGGGCTGCACCCACACCCGTCGCGCACCGGGCTCGATGGCCAACACGGCGTGCAGATGGAAGCCCAGATCGAGAACGACCCCGGCCCCGACCACCTGGCCGGCCAGCGAGGTCCCCGCGCCGCGAGCGATGACCCCGATGCCGTGACGCCCCGCCCACCTGAGCACGGTGGCGACGTCGGCCTCATGGCGGGGTCGTGCCACGGCAAGCGGCAGTTCCTGGTACTCGGAGGCATCGGTGGCGTAGAGTCGCCGTGAGGCGAGGTCGGTCAACACGGCGCCGTCGAGCAGGCGCGACAGCTCGATGACGGCGGCGGGTTCCGGGGTGGGAGGGGCGCTGATCATCGCATCGTGCGGACGGGGCGTCGGGGCATCCTCAATGGTAGCGCCCGAACTACCGGAGACCCACCCTGCGCCGAAGGACCCACTCGAGCGAAAAGCCCGCCACCGCCACGAGGAAGAACGGCAGCAGTTCACGCAGGGACCGACGCGGGGCAACCGGCGCGACGGCGGCGGCGCGCGAGGCGAGCCCCACCGGCCCAGGGACCAGTTCGTCGGCGTACGGTTCCACTGCCACCTCGCCTCCCGAGCCATCGAGGAAGCGGTACCGATAGCGGCCGGGCGGCAACGGCAACACCGCCTGGCCATCAGGGTCGAATCGCAGGGTGTCGTTGCGGACCACCGACCCGGCAGTCAGGACGATCGGCAGCTCGGCGAGGCCCGGGGCGGTGGCGCGGAAACGGACTGGGCGCCCGCGCTGGGTGACCGCGCCGACCGGCGAGGCCACCGCGCCATCCTCGGCAGGGGCATCGAGCAGCCAACTCGCGGCCTCGGCGATCAGGGCCCGCCACGCCTGCTCCGCGGCGCCGCCGCGGAAGCCCCAACGGTAGAGCCCCTGCGCGCCGAGACGGACGGTTCGCCCGCCGGCCGAGGTCCCGGTGAGGACCGGGACCTCGGCACCACGGCGGGCCTGCCGGGCCACCGCGGCGACCCAGTCCCCTGCCGCGAGCGGACTGACCTCGGGAAGTGGTGGAAGCGAGTCGGGATCGAGTCCAGCGAAGGCGCTGCCCAGCGGCGAGAAGCCGACCGGCGTCAGGTACCAATCGCCAGCGGTCCCCAGCGCAGGCCAGAGCAGCCGTGCCCGGCCAAGGGTGTGCCAGGCCGTGGTGTCCCCGCGCACCGCCAACAGGTCGGCCTGCCGGGCCGCCTCGGTGACCTCGGCGAGGCCGACCGGCCGGAGGTCATCCATGCGGTGCCAGCGGCCCGGGGCCAGTTGCGTGAAGCCCCGCACCGGTGCGTCGGTGACCGCCGCCAACACCGAGGCGAGGAAGCGTGCATCCCAGTCGGGGACGACCGCCAGCACCACGATGCCCGGCGAAGGTGTCACCCGCAACGGCCGCCAGCGGAGATGATCGGCCGGCTCGGCGTCATCGACATCGCGGACCGCGATCTCAAGCCAGCGCTCGCCCTCGAGTCCCGGCGGCAGGACGCCGACGAGTCGGGCTGCCGCACGCCGGTCGGCTGCGGTGAAGCCGATCCGCGCCGCGAGCAGCACGCGGTCGCCGTCGCGGACGTCGACCGTGACGCTGTCGCGCCAGCCACCACTGGCGAGAAGGTCAACCTCCACCCGCAGGGTGTCGCCCGCCGGCAGCCGTATCGGCATCCGCACATCGGTGAGGGCGACGTCGGGCCCCCGTCGCCGTGGCAGGGTATGGACGGTGACCTGGGCGAGCACGTCGGCGCCAAGGAGACCGCCGTCGGTGATCTCACCGTCGGTCACCACCACGATGGGGCGGCCGAGCGCCTCGGCGGCGGGGAGCCGGTCGGCGAGGGTGCTCTGGGCGCCCGGTTCGCCCTCGGCAAGCTCGCCGAAGCGGGTGACCTCACCGAGCGAGGCGGCCAGCGCCGCCGCAGAATCGGCCAGGGCGCCGGCGGCATGCATCGAGACCGAGTTGTCGAGCAGGACCAGCGGCGTGCGGCGCGTGACGCTGCCGCGAATGCCGGGATCGAGGAGGAGGAGCAGCAGGGCCAGAACGCCTGCGGCACGCGCCAAGACGGCGAGCCTCGCCGTCGAGGTGGCGAGGGAACCGCGCCAAGGCCACCACGCCAGCAGCAGGGCGACCACCACGGTGGCCGCGAGGGGAAGCACGCCGCTCGGGGCCATCGCTGGCGGCGAGCTCAGTCGCTCAGGATCGGGGCACCCGTCGGGCGGCCACCGCGGGCCAGCAGGTCGAGCAGCGCGTCACGTTCGGCGTCGAACACCGGCATGTCGGCACGCCCCAGCGGATCACCGGCCGGAAAGGTGATCGTGCGCGGGTCACGCGGCCGGCCATTGACCCGGAACTCGTAGTGCAGATGCGGGGCGGTGGAGAGGCCGGTGCTTCCCACCCGGCCGATCCGCTGGCCCTGCTGCACGGAGCGGCCAGCGGAGATGCCGGCCTCGATCCGGCTGAGGTGGGCATACCGGGTGGTGATGCCGTTCTTGTGGCGAATCTCCACCATCCGACCATAGCCGCTGGCCGTCCCCGCCCGCACGACCACGCCCTTGCTCGCGGCGAGCACGGGGGTGCCGGTGGCAGCGGAGTAGTCGATGCCGTTGTGGGGACGGTAGACCTTGGCGATCGGATGGAATCGCCGGCCGACGCCACCGGTGATGTAGCGGTACTGGACCGGTGCGGCGAGGAACTCACGCTCGAGGGCACGACCGCGCTCGTCGTAGTAGCCGGTCTTGCCGCTTGCCGGCGTGAAGTGGAAGGCCTTGAGGTTGTGCCCGTTGATCGTCAGGTCGGAGGCGAGGATCCGGCCGATCTTGATCTCGCCCTCCTCGCTGATCAGCCGTTCGGTCACCACCACGAACGGATCGCCGGGCTGGGGGTCACGCGAGAAGTCGACGGACCAGGCATTCACGTCGGCGAGGGTCGCCACCAAGGCACTCCTGGCCCCGGCATCCAAGACCGCATCACTCACGGCACGACTGACCGCCTCGTCGAGTGAGACCTCGATCACGCCCGCGAGCTGCAGGGTATCGACCGTCCAGCGGATCAGGACGGAGGAGCCCTCCCATCCGGAACTGGTGCGAATGAAGCGGAGACGGCGCTCGTCACCCACCTTGAACTCGATCCTGGTGGGCTCATCGGTCACCACGTCGCGGTGGACCGAGAAGATCCGGTCGGCGCGGATGCGCCGTGGATCGAACGACAGCGCATCGGCCAACTCCCTGACATCGAACCCGGTGACCCCCTGACGCGCCAGCACCGTCGAGATCGTCTCACCGCTGTGCAGGGTGTCGCGAACGACCCGGAAGGGATCGCGGACCTCGATCGCCGCGGCGATCGGCACATCCGAGAGACGCGGCCACGGCCACTCGCCCCTGGCCATCACGATGGCGCCGAGGGCGAGGATGCCGACGGCGGCGAACCGGGGGAAGGTGGGGAGTCGAAGCATCAGTCCATCTGCCGCCTGATGAAGGTGGGGATTTCCATGTCGCTGACATCGGTCGCCGCTGGCCGCGCGAGAGGCGGCTTCACAGGGGATGCCTCAGGGCCGCCCGCCGTCGCAGGGGGGGCCGCACTGGCCTGGGACCCTGGCGGAGGCTGACGCCGAAACGGCAGGACCTGGGAGGCCCCACGCTCGACGACCGGCTCGCCGGTCACGGCCCGATCGAACCCCGTGGCAATCACCGTCACCCGGACCTCGCCGGTGAGCTTCGGATCGTTGCCGGCCCCGAAGATGATCTGTGCCTCATCTCCCACCGCATCATGGATGATCTCGCTGATCTGGGTCGCCTCGCCGAGAGTGAGGTCCTCGCCACCGAGGATGTTGATGAGGACGCCGCTGGCCCCATGGATCGACACGTTGTCGAGCAGAGGCGAGGTGATGGCCTGTTGGGCGGCCTCGAGGGCCCGATTCTCCCCACTGCTGATCCCGGTGCCCATCAGCGCAGCGCCGCCGTTCTGCATCACGGTCCGGACGTCGGCAAAGTCGACGTTGATGATCCCCGCGCTGGTGATCAACGAGGCGATACCCCTCGTCGCGTTCAAGAGCACCTCATCGGCCTTCTTGAGGGCGTCCTGGAACGGGATCCCCTTCCCCACCACGGCGAGCAGTCGCTCGTTCGGCACCACGATCATCGTGTCGACGTGTCGACGCAGTTCGGTGATCCCCATCTCGGCCTGCTTCATCCGCTTGCGTCCCTCGAAGAGGAACGGCTTGGTGACGATGCCGACCGTCAGGGCACCGAGGTCCTTGGCGATCTGTGCCACGATCGGCGCCGCCCCGGTCCCCGTCCCGCCTCCCATGCCGCAGGTCACGAAGACCAGGTCGGCCCCAGCCAGCGCCTCGAGCACTTCGTCGCGGTTCTCCTCGATCGCCTGTCGTCCGATCTCTGGCCTGGCACCGGCTCCCAGCCCGCGAGTCAGCTTCTTGCCGATCTGGACCTTCACATCGCTGCGTGAGTTGCCGAGGGCCTGGGCATCGGTGTTGACCGAGATGAACTGGACGCCAGCAAGCGCCTCCTCGATCATCCGGTTGACCGCGTTGCCACCGCCGCCGCCGACGCCCACCACCTTCATGCGGGCGCTCTGCGTCAGCTCCTCCTCGAACTCGAATACCATGCCTTCGGCCATCACCGTGCCCCCCGAGAGCCGGTCAGAAGAAATCCTGCAACCACCGCTTGACTGGAGCGAACACCCGATCCATGGCGGGTGAAGTCCGGCCCCCTGCCCCAAAACCACCGCCGAGCGCGACCTGCCTCGCGCTGTGCAGGGCCAGCCCCACCGGAACAGCATACCCCGGGGAAGCTACACGGTCGACCAGCCCCCGGAGACCCGCGGCCGGCACCCCGGTCCTCACCGGCGAGGCGAAGACGTCGCGGACCAGTTCCACCATCCCGGGGGCCTCGGCCCCGCCACCGCTGATGACGACCCCGCCCGGCAACCCCGCCATCGACCAGCCAGCCCGGGCTACCTCATCGATCGCCATCTCGGCGACCTCCTGCAGCCGCATGTGCATGATGTGGGCGATCAGCCGCCTGGGCGAATGCCGCGCCGGCTGGCCAGCCCCACCCGGCAGCTCGACGACCTCGACCTCCGGCACCAACGGCTCATAGGCCGCCCCATAGCTCACCTTCAACCGCTCGGCATCGGCCTGGGTCACCTGCAGGCCATGCACCAGGTCGCTGGTGACGTGCCCCCCTGCGAAGCGGAGCGAGGCCGCATGCCGCAGCTTGCCTCCCTGAAAGATGGCGACGGAGGTACTCCCACCGCCAAACTCGATCATCACGACCCCCGCCTCCCGCTCCTCGGGGGTCAGCACCGCGAGGGCCGCGGCGAGGGGCTCCAGCACGAATTCCCCCACCCGCCAGCCGGCCTTCTCCACGGCGCGGCGGAGGTGGTTCAGGGCGCTCGAGCGGGCGGTGACCAGGAAGACCTCCGCCTCGAGTCGCTCGCCGGCCATGCCGATCGGATCGGCGTATCCCGGCTGTCCATCGACCCGATAGTCATGGGCGATCGCATGCAGCAACTCCTGATCATGACCGAAGGAGACGTTGCTGGCGACATCGTTGACCCGGGCAAGGTCCGCGGTGCGGATCTCACTCCCGAGGACGCTCGCGACACCATGCGAGATCCGCTGGGCGACCAACTCGCCGGCGACACCGACGTCGAGGGTGCCGACCTCGAGGCCGGCGATCCGTTCGGCATCCGAGACCGCCTTGCGCACCGCCAGGACGGTGGCCTCGAAGTCGCGAATCACCCCGCGGCGCATCCCATGCGACGGTTCCCGGCCCACCCCGAGGACCCGCAGTCCCCAACTCCGGCCATCGCCGGTCACCTCGCCGATCACGCCGGTCACGGCGGTGGAGCCGAGATCGACGGCGGCGACGAGGCGCTGCACCGCGACGCTCACGCCGCCTCCCTTCGGACGAACACCCTGCCCCGAAAGCGCAGATCGAGATCGCGCCAGGCGATCGCCTGATCAGCCAGCCAACCGCGGACGGCCGCCAATCGCCGCAACAGCATCTCGTCCGCGTCGGAACGGAGCATGATCACGCGACGGTCGGCCACGAGGCGCACCACTTCGCCCTCGACCACGGCCTCGTCGAAGGTGGCATACCAGAGAGGATCGGCGCGGCGCAGGCGACCGAGGAGCGCCGCCGCGGCGGAATCTCGGGTCGCCAGCGGCAACGAGGCCGCCACCCGGCCCGGGGGATACGGCAACAGCTCCGCGCGATCATCGATCACCGCGACCTGCCCCTCGTCGATGATCACGGCGACCGGTGGGGCCTCCTCGACGGTGATGCGCAGCGTCCCGGGCCAGCGCCGGGAGACGGCAGCCGACCGGAGTCCCGGCACCAGGGCGGCGTTGGCGGCGATCGGGGCCAGCGGGGTGAGGATGTCGGCCGCCTCGGGAATCCCCAGTTGCCGGACCACGGCGGCCTCATCGAGGTACTCGAGTCCGACCACCTCCACGGTGCCGATCCGGAAGAACCCGAGCCGCGGGATCGCCGCCCGGACCGTGATGGCCGTGCCAAGGACCAGGACAACCGCGAGGAGTGGCCGCCAGTGATCGAGGAGTCGCCTCACGCTTCACCTCCCAGCCGCTGACGCACGGCAGGTCCCACCCCGGTGATGTCGCCGGCCCCGAGGGTGAGGACCACGTCGCCCTCGCGGATCGCCTGGTGGACCCGCTCCGCCAGTTCGCCTCGGTCCACCACGTAGAGGGGATCGATCGCACCGGCCCGCCGTGCGGCCTCGACCACCGACGCTCCCGTCACCCCGGGGAGCGGCTCCTCGCGTGCCGGATAGACATCGGTGATGATGGCAAGGTCGGCGGCACTGAGGGCCTGTCCCATCGCCTCACCGTGTTGGCGGGTTCGCGAGAACAGGTGCGGCTGGAAGACGGCGACGAGTCGGCGGCGAGGGAAGGCCTGCCGAGCCGCGGCGATCGTCGCCTCGATCTCGGTCGGGTGATGCGCGTAGTCATCGACGAAGGTGATGCCCGCCGTGTCGCCGAGCCGTTCGAATCGCCGGCCGACCCCGACGAACGCCCCCAAGGCGGCCGCGGCCGAGCCCAGGTCACCACCCAGGGCATGGACCACGCCGAGGGCGGCCACGGCATTGCGGATGTTGTGCAGCCCGGGCACCTGCAGACGCAGGGTGACCCGTGCCCCATCGGGCCACCGGCAGTCGGCCACCGAGCCCTCGGCATCCTGCGTGGTGACCGTGACCCGAAGATCGGCGCGCTCTTCCGGCCCGAAGCGGATCGCTTGCGAGCCGAGACGGGCGGCGATCCGGTCGCTGTCGGCGTCGGCGGTTCCGATCAGCACGGTGACGGCACGACTGCCGAACGTCACGAAGGCATCGTGCAGCGCCTCAACCGTCCCATAGCATTCGAGGTGATCGACCTCGACGTTGTTGATCACCGCGACCGTCGGATCGAGGGTGAGGAACGCCTGATCATATTCGTCGGCCTCCACCACCCAGAGGGCGTCACCACCGAGCAGCGCGTTGCCACCCCACGAGGCGACCCGGCCCCCTGCCAATCCGCTCGGCGAGAACCCCGCCGCCGTCAGCGCCTCGGTCGTCATCACCGTGGTGGTCGTCTTGCCGTGGGTGCCGGCGAGCGCGACGACGGTCCCGGGGTTGACCAGTTGGGCGAGCGCCTCCTTGCGGGGGACCACCGCGATGCCGCGGCGCCGGGCTTCGACCAGCTCGGCGTGGTCGTCGCGGGCCGCGGCGGTGACCACCACGGCGCGGATGCCGTCGAGATGAGCCAGGTCCACTTCGCGGCTCACGGCCGCCCCGGCGGCGCGAAGATCGGCGAAGGCGCTGTCGTTGGGGTCACAGCCGGTCACCGGCACACCCCGGCGCAGCGCGGCGAGGGCGAGGGCGCTCATCCCCGCTCCCCCGATGCCGAGGAAGTGAAGTGGACGAGGATCGGCTGGGTCATAGAGGCGTGCCACGGTGGCCTCGAAGATAGAACATCGACGGACGGCGACAAAGTCGCGGCCGCCGGGAGCGTGGCGGGCGCGTGCCGGAGCCGGCGTCAGCCGCGTCGGCAGGATCGTCGGCAGTGTGGTCACCCCCCGAGCCGTCGCCGACCAGCGCCGTCGACGCGGCGCCGCGCGGCGTGATCAGTGACCGGGGCGAGGCCCTTCCGCGAGAGCGATCACCCGAGTGGCGATCTCCCTGGCGGCATCGGGACGGCCCCGGGCCCGAGCCGCGGCCGCCATCGCGGCCCGACGGGGTGCCGCACCGAGGATCGCCGTCACCTCATCTTCGAGTCGCTCGGGGGTGAGTTCGGCTTGGGGCAGGTGGATCGCGGCACCGGCAGCGGCGGCGGCCCGCGCGTTGTGTGATTGGTGATCCGCTGCGGCGGTCGGCAACGGCACCACGATCGCCGGGATGCCCCAAGCGGCCAGTTCGCCGAGCGTCGACATCCCAGCGCGGGAGATCGCCAGGTCGGCGACCGCCCAGGCATCCGCCATCGGATCGATGAAGTCCAGGACGTGGATCGCCGGGGGCGCATGGCGCGCGGCGAACCGGGCATGGGTACCGCGCCCGGTGGCCCAGATGATCCGACGTCCGATACCACCGCCGGCGTCGAGCCAGGCAGCCACGACGTCATTGAGCGCCGCCGATCCCTGACTGCCGCCAGTGATCACCACCACCGCTTCCCCGCCATCAATCCCGAATCGCGCCCGCGCCGTCGGCTGACGCGACCGGTCGGGGGCGGTGATCGGGGCGCCGGTCACCGTGGCGCGGTTCCGCGACGCCGGCGGCAAGCCGTCGATCGCCTCGGGTGCCCCGAGCCAGATCTCGCGGGCCGAGCGAGCGACCAACCGGGTGGCCAGCCCCGGGTGCACATCGAGCTCCAGCACGGCACAGGGAATCCCGCGCCGAGCGGCACGCCAGATCACGGGTCCGCTGACATAGCCGCCCGTGCCGATCACCGCCGCCGGCCGCTCGGTATCGAGCCAATCATCGACCTCTCGAATCACCCGTCCGGCGAGCAGTGGCCAGCGCAGGTTCCGCCACCACGCCCGCCGATGCACCGGCTCGAACGGGAAGAGTCGATGCGGCAGGTGACGCGCCGGGAGGATCCCTGCCTCGACGCCGCGATGCGCACCGGCAAATGCGATCCGGATGTCGGGCCGCTGGGTGGTCACGGCGTCGGCGATCGCCAATGCGGGGAAGAGGTGACCTCCGGTGCCGCCCCCGGCGAAGCAGATGGTCGTCATTCGCGACGCCGTCGGCTGCGGCCGCGCTCCCGACCAATCGAGACCAGGATGCCGGCCGCCAGCAGGTTGATGATCAGGGCGACCCGGCCGGCGGAGATGAACGGCAGGGTCAGCCCGGTGGCTGGCATCAGCTTCGTGACCACGGCAGCGTGCATGAAGCCTCCGATGCCGACCATCGCCGTCAAGCCGCCAGCCAGGGCGGTGCCGAAGAGGTCCGGGGCGGTGCGCGCGATCCGAAATCCCATCCAACAGAAGATCGCGAACAGCGCCACGAGGAAGACCACGCCCAGGAACCCCCATTCCTCGCCCACGATCGAGAGGATGAAGTCGGAGTAGCCATAGGCGAGGTGACCCAGCTTCTGGGTGCCCCGACCGAACCCGAGTCCGAAGAGGCCCCCGTTGCCGAAACCGATCAGTGAATCGCAGACCTGGTCCTGCACCGGGATGCAGTCGACCGCCGGCGCGAGAAAGGCGCGGAGCCGGTCCATCCGTTCCAACGAGAGCAACATCATCCCCGCCGCCCCGGCAACGGCGGGGAGCCCGAGCATGGCCAGATGACTGACGCGGACCCCGGCGACGAAGGCCACCGTGAGCCCGGTGATGGTCAGCAGGATCGCCATCGACAGGTTCGGTTGGATCGCCACCAGCAGGGCGACCGCCAAGACCGGACGCACCACGATCACGAAGCCGGCCCGGAAGTCACGAATTCGTCGCCCCAGGTCGGCCGCGACCGCCGCCACGAAGACCGGCAGGGTGACCCGGGCGATCGCCGCGATCTGGATCTGCGGCCCGCCCTCCCAGGCGCGGATCCAGCGATGCGACCCGTTGAGATAGGGGAAGAACACCCCGATGACCCCCGGGGCCTCGGCCCGACGCCAGAGGACCGCCACCATCGCGATCAACCCCAGACCAGCCAGGGTGGCGTAGAAGATCGGCCGCGCCATGCGCCGCCAGATCCGGTAGTCGAGTCGCGACACGATGAGGAACAGCACACCGCCGACGATGGCGCTGCCGACCTGCTGCTCGGCCTCGCTGAACCAGTCACTCCGGTAACTCCCCGCCGCGTAGCAGACGGCGATACCGAGCGCCACAAGGGTACCGGTGACCACTGCCAGCAGCCGGGTCTCCCAGCGCAGCTCGCCCGGGTGGCGGACTTCACTGCTCGTCACGTGCCCTCCGCGAGGCTTCGGAAGGTTGCGCCACGCTCCTCGTAGTTCGCGAACATGTCGTAGCTCGAACAGGCCGGTGAGAGGAGCACGGCGCCACCGGTTGGGGCCAGGGCCGCCGCGAGGCGAACGGCCTCCCGAAAACTCTCGGCCCGCTCGCACCGCACCGTCTTCGCCAGGTCGGCCTCGATCAGGTCGGCAGCCTCGCCAAAGGCCACCACCGCCACCGCGAGGCGCTGCAGCTCCTCGAGCAGGACCCGGTACGGCTCGCCCTTGTGGCGGCCACCGAGCAGCAGCACGTAGGGCTGGGTCATCGCGGCGAGGGCCACCTGCGTCGAGGCGACGTTGGTGGCCTTGGAGTCGTTGATGTAGGTGATCCCGTCGAACGCGCCGATGACCTCCATCCGATGCGGCAGCGCGCTGAAGGAGGACAGTCCGCGCCGGATCGCCTCCACCGACACCCCGGTGGCATGGACCGCGAGTGCGGCGGCAAGGGCGTTGGCGACGTTGTGGTCGCCGAGCAATGGAAAGCGGTCACGCGAGATGAGTTCGCCCCCGGCGAGCATCAGCATCCCCCGCGCTCGGTCGAACCACCCATCGGCGGGGACCCGCAGGCTGAACGCCAGGTGCCGTCCCGGGACCGAGGCGACCAGGAGACGCGAGGACGGATCGTCGAGGTTGCTGACGGTGATCGACCGGGCATCGGCATTGCGGAACAGCAACGCCTTGTCGGCGAAGTAGTCGGCGACGTCGCGATAGCGATCGAGATGATCCGCGGCGAGGTTGGTCAACACGCCCACCGTTGGCCGCACGCTGGGCATGTCGTGCAACTGGAACGAGGAGAGTTCCACGGCGAGCCACGCCGGCCGCCGATGCTGGGCGGCCACCATCGAGAGCGGTGTCCCGATATTGCCGGCCGCCATTGCGCTCCGACCGGCCTCGCGCAGGAGGTGGTCGATCAGCGCCGTGGTGGTCGTCTTCCCGTTGGTGCCCGTGACGGCGAGGTACGGCAGTCCCCCGAGTTCCTCGAGGGCCACCTCGGCCTCCGCGAGGATCGGCAGCCCGGCCTCCGTGGCCGCGAGGACCACCGGTGCCGTGGGCGGGATCCCGGGGGAGAGGATGAGGGCGGCAGCGCCTGCGACGCGAGGCAGATCATGGCCACCCGCCTCGGCGGCGACCAGGCCGGGGAACTGCCGTTCGAGGGCCTGGGCCGCATCCACCCGATCGGCCGAGGCATCCGAGAGGTAGACCCGGATGTCGTGGGCCGCCAGGAGTCGGGTCACGGCGACCCCGCTCCGCCCCATCCCCGCGACGGCCACGTACTGCCTCCCCTGACGCCACTCCGCCAGCCGACTCATCGCAGCTTCAGGGTGGCGAGGGCGGCGAGGGCGCAGAAGACCCCCAGGATCCAGAAGCGGACCACCACCGTGGTCTCCGCCCAGCCGAGCTTCTCGAAATGGTGGTGCACCGGCGCCATCCGGAACACCCGGTGGGCATCGGCGTACTCCCGCCCCCGGGTGCCCCGTTGCCAGCGGTAGACCCCGGTCTGCAGCATCACCGAGATCGCCTCGGCGACAAACACCCCGCCGACGATCACCAGGAGGAACTCCGCCTTGAGGAGGATTGCCATCGTCCCGAAGGTGCCGCCCAGCGAGAGCGAGCCGGTGTCTCCCATGAAGACCCGCGCCGGGTGCGCGTTGAACCAGAGAAAGCCGAGGCAGCCACCCGTCAAGGCGGAGCAGAGCACGGCGAGTTCGCCCGCACCGGGCAGCATGAAGAGGTTGAGGTAGCCGGTGGTGTCGGTCCGACCGAGGATGTAGGCGAAGAAGGCAAAGGTCCCCGCGGCGATGGCCGACAATCCCGCCGCGAGACCGTCGAGGCCATCGGTCAGGTTGACCGCGTTGGAGAAGCCGGTCACCACGCCGGTGACGAAGAGCACATACAGCCATGGCGCGAACACCACCACCAGGAACTTGAAGAACGGCACCGTGGTGCCACTGGCAGGGATGATCTCCGGGTCGACCATTGGACGCAGCAGGAGGAAGATGCCCAGCGAGATCCCGAAGCTGACCTGGCCAGCCAGCTTCCACTTGGCCACCAGCCCGCGCGACTGCCCCTGCACCACCTTCAGGTAGTCATCGAGGAAGCCGATGGCAGCGGTCCAGAGCATCGCGATCAGGGTGACGATCACGAACGGATTGTCGATCCGCGCCCAGAGCAAGGTCGGAATGACCGTCGCGGCGACGATGATCAGCCCACCCATCGTCGGCGTGCCGCGCTTTGCCTGGTGGGAGGCCGGTCCTTCGGCCCGGATCACCTGCCCTACCCGCAACGCGCGGAGCCGCCGGATCATCCCCGGACCGACGATGAAGGCGATCAGCAACGCGGTGACCATCGCTCCGGCCGCACGGAACGAGATGTACGTGAAGAGGTTGAAGATGAGATACGTCTTCCCCAGCGGGGCGAGCAGGTAGTAGAGCATCAGGCCTCTGCCGTGGGATCGCGAGGAAGAATCGCGGGAAGGATACGCTCCAAGGCCGCGCCGCGTGACCCCTTGAGAACGACAAACTCATCGCCGCGCAGCACCGCGGCGAGCTTGTGACCCATCTCCTCCGCCTCGGCAGCCTCGAGCAGTTCCCCGTCGAAGGCATGCGCCAGGGGCCGGAAGGCCGGGACAAAATCCCCGACGAGCGCGAGGACGTCGGGACGGAGGGCCAGCAGCGCATCGGCCACCTCCCGGTGCAGGGCCGCCGAGGCCTCGCCGAGCTCCTTCATGGTCCCTGCCACGACCACCAGCCGACGATCGCCGCGCATCGTGTTGGCGAGGACGATGGCGGCATGGAACGACTCCGGATTGGCATTGTAGCCATCGTTGAGGACCGTCAACCCGGCCGCCTGAATCAACTCTCCCCGACCGCCCGGCAGGACGAACCGCTCAAGGGCGGCGGCGACCTCCGCGAGATCGAGATCGAGTTCCCGAGCCACGGCCCAGGCGAACATCGCGTTGGCTGCCTGGTGCAGGCCGCGCGCGGCGAGGGTGAAGGACTGCCCATCAACGGAAAGCCGCGCTCGGCCATCGGGTTGCAGGGCGACCGAGTCGGGCATCACCTCGGCCCCACTGAGTCCGGCGGTCACGACCCGCCGTGCGCCTCGGGCACGGGCACCATCGGCCAGCTCCGGCGGCAACATCCCGACGATGGCCAGCGGCACCTCCCGGGTGAGGGCGAGCTTCTCCTCGACCACCCGTGCGACCGAGCCGAATCCCTCGAGATGTCCCGCGCCGGCGGAGGTGACGATCGCGATCGTCGGCTCGAGGATCTCCCGAAACCAGCCGATCTCGCCCGGGGCATTGGCGCCCGCCTCCACCACCATGGCCCCACAATCGTCCGGCACCGCGAGGATCGTCAGTGGGACGCCGACCCTGTTGTTGTTGTTGGCGGGGGTGCGATGGGTCGGCCACCGGGTGGCGAGGGCGGCGGCGACCATCTCCTTGGTGGAGGTCTTGCCGTTCTGTCCGGTGATGGCGATCACCGGGCCGGCGAAGGCCCGACGCCGGGATGCCGCGAGGGCCCCGAGCGCTTGGCCGGTGTCCGCCACCGGATAGAGACGCAGTCCCGCCATCGGCGCCGTCCCGTGGTGCACCACCGCACCGGTCGCGCCGGCATCCCGTGCCGTCGCGAGGAAGGCGTGGCCGTCGAAGCGCTCCCCCACGAGGGCGACGAACAACGCACCGGGCACCAAGGACCGGGTGTCGGTACAGACGCCCTGGTACCTCGCGGCGGGTCCCACCGGGAGGCCGAGGGCGTCGGCGACGAGACGATCCGTCCATTGGAAGGTCATTGACCGAGCAGTCCCCGCACGATGGCCGCCTCGTCGAACGGCTCCTTGGTCGTGCCGACCAGCTGGTAGGTCTCATGCCCCTTCCCCATCAACACCACGGTGTCATCGGGTCGGGCCTCACCCAGAGCCGCGGCGATGGCGAGGTGGCGATCGATGACCCGCCGGTACCTCGCGGCGGGCATCTGGGCCACGATGTCATCGATGATCCGTTCGGGATCCTCGGTGCGGGGATTGTCGGTGGTCAGGAACGTGAGGTCGGCCCCCGCCGCGGCGAGGGCACCCATCACCGGACGCTTGGCCCGGTCGCGATCACCGCCACAGCCGAAGACCAGGATCACGCGCCCCGAGGTGATCGCTCGCACGGTGGCCAGCAACCGTTCCACCGCATCGGGCGTGTGGGCATAGTCACGGAGGACAAGGCACGGGACGTCCGCCAGCCGCTCCATCCGGCCGGGCACCTGCGGGGCGTCGGCAAGCCGACCGACGACGGTGGCCAGATCGATGCCGACGCCGAGCGCCACCGCGGCCGCGGCGGCGGCGTTGGCGACGTTGACCACGCCGGCAATCGGCAGGAAGGCCTCCGCCGTCCCGAAGCGCCCGCTCAGGGTGAACCGCGACCCCTCGGCAACGGCCTGCACCTCGCCGACCCGCAGCTGTGCCCCGGCGGCGTGGCCCCACGAGATCGTCCGTGGATCACTCAGCAACGGGGCCCACGCCGGGTCATCGGCGTTGACCGAGAGGGTGCCATCGCCACGGACCAGTCCCGCGAGCAACAACTTGGCCTCTCGGTAGGCGGCCAAGGTCTCGTGATAGTCGAGATGCTCGTGGGTCAGGTTGGTGAAGACGCCGGCGACGAAGCTGAGGGCGTCCAGGCGATGCTGATGCAGGGCATGGGAGGAGGCCTCCATCACGACCCACCGGACCCCGCGATCGACCATGCCACGCAGCGTGCGCTGCAGGTCGAGGGGGCCGGGGGTGGTGAGCGACCCCGCCGTCGACGGGACCGGCGTGCCGTGACCATCGACCGCACCGAGGGTGCCGATGCTGCCGGCATCATCCCCGCTGGCGAGGAGATGCCGGGCGATGCCGGTGGTGGTGGTCTTGCCATTCGTACCGGTGATCGCAACGATCTTGAGGTCCGCGGCGGGATGGTGGAACCATGCGCCCGCGAGCAGTTCGGCGGCCCGACGGCTGTCGCGGACCACGATCACCGGCACCCCGGACGGCACCGGGTGCTCGGCAACCACCGCCCCGGCACCGGCGGCGACGGCCTGCGCGACGTAGTCGTGCCCGTCGCTGGTCACTCCCGGCACCGCAAAGAACAGCGCTCCGGGAGAGACCTCACGGGAGTCGACGGCCAATCCACCGACCACCGGATCGTCGGCTGGCGCGGCAACCAACAACCCGGTTGGGCGAAGCAGGTCAACGAGGTGCTGCAGGTTCATCGGCTGGGACCGGGTGACGCATGGATCGTGATCGTCGATCCCCGCAACAGCGAGGTACCGGCTGCCGGCGAGGTGCGCTCGACCAAGCCCTCCCCGGTGAGGCGAACCGTGAAGCCCTGCCGAGAGAGCGACTGCAGGGCGTCGCGCACCGACCAACCGGTGAGGTCGGGGATGACCTCGGCGCCACCCTCCACCATGACGTCCTTCGGCACAGGGAAGCCCACCCGCCGGACGGACGGTGGCGGCGGGGTCACCGGCGGCGGGGCCGCCAGCGTGATCATCGGCGTCAGCCGCCCGGATTCGAGCGGCGAGTCGGGCAGCACCATCGCCTGCTGCAGGATCGCCTTGACCACCGGAGCGGCCACCTCGCCACCGTAGTAGGTGGTGCCCCCGGGTCGGTCGATCATCACGAAGACGACGAACCGGGGATCGTCCTCCGGGAAGATGGCGGCGAAGGAGCCGCGGTACTCACGCAGGTAGCCGCCCGCACCGCCGTCGAGCTTGGCGGTCCCCGTCTTGCCCACGACCCCCCGGAAGTCGAGCTGAGCCCCGGTCCCGGTGCCACCGGAATCGGTCACCAGCGCGAGGTAGTCCATCAGTTGTCGGGCCACCCCGGGCTCGACCACGCGGCGGACCGTGTCCGCGCGGTGCTGCCAGGTCGGCGCGCCGGTCTCGCCGTCGCGCACCTCGGCCACCAGCGTCGGGGCGAGCAACACCCCGCCGTTGGCGATCGCCGCGTAGGCCATCGCCAATTGCAGCGATGACGTCGAGAACTCATAGCCCTGGGCCCATGACGGCATGGTGTACTTGAGGTTGGCCTTGCGACCCGGCGGCACCAGCACACCCGGGGCCTCGGCCGGGAACCCGGTCCCCGGTTGGGTACCGAAGCCGAAGGCCCGCAACATGCCGAACTGCTGCTCAGGACTCAGGCGCATCGCGAACTGCGAGATGGCGATGTTGCTCGACACCTTGATCGTCTCGCCGAGTCCGAGAAGACCGGGCTCGCGGTGGGTGTCGGCGATCGTGCGGTAGCGACCCGGTGCCACCTCCATCTGCCATTCGCCGTCGTATCCCGACACCGGCGTGGTGTCGGCGCGGAACGCGAGCATCGCCGCCGCGGTGAAGATCTTGGCGGTCGAGCCCGGCTCGTACGGTTCGACCAGGGCCGCCGGCGTCGGCACCGGACGCTGCCCCCGGGCCACCGTGCGCAATGAGGCGATCGAGAGGATCTCACCGGTGCGGACCTCGACGACCACCGCATCGCCGCCCATCGCCTCGAAGCGGGTCACCGCCTCGGCGAGCGCACTCTCGACGATGCCCTGCAGTTCATGGTCGATGGTGAGCAGCACCTCATGACCGGGAACCGGGGGCGCGATGATGCCGCCGGGGATCTTCACCCGGCGCCCGCCCCCGTCGACCAACACCCGCTCCGATCCCGGGGTGCCGGCCAGCAGCGTATCGAGGAAGGCCTCGATCCCGGAGCGACCCTCCCCCTCCCCGTTGATCTCCCCGACGATCGGCTTGGCCCGGTCACCGAGTCGTCCCTCGCGGTCCACCTCCCGACCGAGATGGACGCCACGGATCGCCCTGAGCGGCAGGACCTGCGAGGCATCGAATGGCCCGTCGAAGTAGGGGTAGTCGCGGCGACGGAATTGGCTGGCGACCTCACTGGCCGAGAGACCGAGCGCCTCGACGAGCGCGCTACGGGTCGCCACGGTGTCGCGGAGTTCGTTCTGTGAGACCGAGATCGTGAAGGCGTCGAAGGTCGCGGCCAGCGGCGTCCCGGAGCGATCACGGATCGTCCCGCGCGTCTGGGGGATGACCCGGGGCCGGACGTTGCGACTGGTGGCCCGTGCCTCCCATGCCTCATGCTGTTGGATCTGGACCACGAAGGCCCGGACCACGACGGTCACCCCCGCCAGGGCGAGCACGGCTTGCAGAAACGCGATCCGGGCCGCGGGCTTGGCCATCAGTGCTCCGGATCGGTGATCAGGATGGTGGCCGTCTCCGAGTCACTCGGCGTGCGCAATCCGAGCCGTTCGCCGAGGGGTCGCAGCATGGCGGGAGAGAGCAAGGTGGCCACGTCGGCGGCGAGCTGGGTATGGACCCGCGCCACCGCCTGCAGGGAGTCCTGCAGCAGCAACAGCCGCTGCCGGCTCTGGAACGCCGCGTGATTCCTGAGCGCGATCGTCCCGGCGGTCGCCAGGAAGACGGCGATCCAGCCAAGGAAGACGATGCGGCCCTTAAGGGGCTGTGGCACGGTGGAAGCAGCGCAACCTGGCGCTCCGCGACCGGGGATTGGCGGCGAGTTCCTCCTCGTGAGGCACAATGGCCCGGCGCGGCGACGCCTCCCCGAGTGGCGTGCGCCCACAGACACATTGCGGAAACGCTGGCGGGCAGGTGCAGCCAGCGCTCCAGTCACGGAAGGTATGCTTGACGAGTCGATCCTCGCCCGAATGATAACTGATCACCGCCAGGATCCCGCCGGGGACGAGGGCATCCCGGAGGGCCGGCAGGGCCGTTTCCAACCCCGAGAGTTCGTCGTTGACCGCGATGCGCACGGCCTGGAAGATCCTGGCGAAATCGCCGGGGCCGCTCCGAGCGCCGAGCACGGCACGGATCGCGTTGACCAGGTCATCCGAGGTCGTGAACCCCCGGTTGCGGCGCCGGATCACCTCGTCGGCCAGCCGGGGAGCCCGACGCTCGTCTGCCCACTCACGGAAGGCGTGAACCAGTTCGTCTCGCTCGACGCTGTTCAGCCACTCGGCCGCCGTCGGGACATCCGGCCCCATCCGCATGTCGAGCGGCGCCCCGGGGCGAAAGGTGAACCCGCGGCCGGGATCGTCGAGCTGGCGCGAGGAGACCCCGAGATCGAGCAGGATGAAGTCGGGGGCGAACTCCGCCACGGCGGCGAGAGCGGCCGGTGAGGCGTAGGAGGCCTGGAGATAGCGCATCCGCTCGTCACCGAGGCGGGCCTGGGCGATCGCCAGCGCCTCGGGGTCCCGGTCGATGCCGAGCACGGTGGCCCCGGCGCCAAGGAACCCCGCCGCGTGACCGCCGTGCCCCAAGGTGCCATCGACCACTCGGCTGGCGGAGGCCGCCAAGGCGAGGATCGGCTCGTAGAGCACCGGAACGTGGGATGGCTGTGGCGGGACGGGGTGCTCCATGGGGAGAAAACAAACACCCCGACCGACGATTCGGGCGGGGTGTCTGAGGACGGGGCTGACGGGACTCGAACCCGCGGCCTCCGCAGTGACAGTGCGGCACTCTAACCAACTGAGCTACAGCCCCTCGTGACCAGCCACACAAAGTAGTGGCGGCGACTGGCCTTGGGAAGTGGGCCTCAGCTCCCCCCGCCACACTTCCAGGCGGTCCGCATCGAGGGGATCGTCTCGCGCTTCTCGGTCCTGAGGAACGGCAGGATTCCGTCGGCGAAGCCCCGGATCCGCTCGTCGGCATGGATGGCGGCGAGCTCGAACGCCGCGATCGACCGATCGACCAGTGCGACGTACTCGGGCAGCTGGCTGCACGACTTGGCGTCCACGATGGTCGTGCGCAGCGGTGTCACCCGCGGCCAGAGGGCATCGGCGGCGAAGAACCCGGCATACGTCCGCATCTGCTCGTTGGTGGTCTGGGTCGCGAACACCCCGTCGGA
>JAHEFN010000403.1 GCA_024640185.1 Gemmatimonadota bacterium
GCCGATGGTGTCGATGAGAAAGGCATCCGCGGCGTCGGGCGTCTCGCCGGGCCGGCTGCGGCGGCCAAAGGCCACACCGCGTTCGCGGAGCAGACCGGCGACCGCGTCGAAGCGTTCGGGGTGGCGGGGCGCGAGAATGAAAAAGGGCGCCGCGCCGTCGGCGTCCAGCCCCGCCAGAGCATCGAGGACCTGCGCCTCCTCGCCCTCCATCGTGGACCCGATGACGACGATCGGCCGCCCACCCGCGACCTGCACGACCTCGTCGCTCCACTCGAGGGGGCGCTCGTCGGCCCCGAGGTCATACTTGATGTTGCCGCTGACCTCGATGCGATCAACCGCTATTCCGAGAGAGGCAAAACGCTCGGCGTCGGCATCGGTTCGGGCAAGCACCAGGGTCAGTGGTTCGAGCAGAGACCGCAGAGGCCGCGCCACCCGCCGGTATGCGGCGAGCGAGCCCTCCGACAGACGCGCGTTGACCACCGCCACCGGCACCGAGCGGGTGCCTGCCCGGTAGAGCATCTCGGGCCACAGCTCGGTCTCGACCAGCACCACCAGACGCGGGGACGACGCTTCGAAGACCCGCCGCACCGGACCCCGGAGATCGAGCGGGCAAGGAATCACCGGCAGCGCGGCGCCCAGGGTCTGGCGCGCCAGCGCGAGACCGGTGGCCGTGGTCGCAGTCAGAAAAACCGGCAGCGCGGCGGCCCGCTGTCGGATCTCCGTCACCAGCCGCCGTGCCAGTTCGACCTCGCCGACCGAAACTGCCTGGATCCAGACGCCGTCGTTTCCAAGATCGGGCAGGTTTCGGCCCATGCGGTCGCGAAACCGCGGCCGACTCTTGCCGGTCATCCACTGCCGCAGCAGAAGCACGGGGACCGCGACCGGCAGCAGAGCGCTCGCCAGTATCCGGTACGTCCAAAGACTCGGGCCTGCCATCGGGCCTAGTGTACCCCGCCACAATTGGGGTGAAGTATCGAGAGTGCCGAGGCGCGCTCCTGCCGGTGTTTAGCGAATGAGGCGCACTGCTTCGTACGTTGATTTCGCGAAACACCGGCAGGAGGGATGCATCGGTGATCGAATACCGCCTCCAATTGTGGCGGGGTACACCAGGAAAAACCACGCCGGCCGGCGCACCGACACCCGCCCGTACTTCGGGCGCTCCCACCGACGCGATCTCCTGGCACGGTTCAGGCGAGCGTGGCGTACTCGATGTCGCCGTCGGCCACCAAAAAGGTCCCGGCCTTGCCTTCGAGGGCCCGCTTGAGACCGCCCTCGTCGGTGATCAGGACCTCCTTACCGGTCGCCTCCACAAAGTCGATGGATGCCTGGATCTTGGGCGCCATCGACCCCGGTGGGAACTGGTGAGACGCCATCATCTCCTTTGCCCTGGCCACCGGCAGCCGCCGCAACCACCGTTGGTTGGGGCGGCCGAAGTTCTCGGCGACCATCGGCACCTGGGTGAGGACAATGAAGAGCTGGGCTTCGAGCTCGCGGGCGAGAATCGAGGCCACGTAATCCTTGTCGATCACCGCCTCGACGCCGCGGTAGTATCCGCCGACGTCCTGGTAGACCGGGATCCCGCCGCCACCGCCCGCCACCAACACCGCACCATTTTCCACCAACCGTTTGAGAAGGTGGGAACCGAGGATCCTCCGCGGCATCGGCGAGGCAACGACCTTGCGCCACCCACGCCCCGCGTCTTCGACCATCTGCCAGCCGTGCTCCTGCATCAGCAGATTGGCGCGATACGAGGTGAAATAGGGGCCCACCGGTTTGGTCGGGTTGTCGAAGGCCGGGTCCTCGCGGTCGACCACGATCTCGGTGAGGACCGCCGCGATCTCCTTCTCCAGCTGCTCCTCGTTGAAACGGTTGCGGAGCTGGTTGGCGAGCATGTAGCCCATGGAGCCCTGGGTCTGGGCCACCGCCACGTCGAGCGACTGGGGCGGGATCTTGGTGATGGCCTCCTCGACCTGGATCATGATGTTGCCCACCTGCGGGCCGTTGCCGTGGACGATGGCCAGCTCATACCCACGGTGGATGATCTC
>JAHEFN010000128.1 GCA_024640185.1 Gemmatimonadota bacterium
CCTTGGTGACCGCATACTCGGCACCGAGGCGGAGGGCCTTGGCGTGGTAGGAGAGCATGCCCAGCATCCGCTGGCGGGTCTCGCCACCGTTCGACTTGCCGTACGACACGAAGCCGGTCGCGCGAAGCCCGCCGGTCTTGCCGCCCTGGTCGGTCTTGGCCAGTCGTACCGAGACGCGGCCCGCGACATCCTTCCGGTTGTCGCCCGGCGCCTTGCTGTAGGTCTCCCCGTTGAACACCCCCACGTCGACGTTGACCGCCTGGTCATTCCAGGCACCGGCCACCGCGAAGCCGAAGTCGGACGACGAGACGTACTTGGTGCGGTCGATGGCGACGGTACCCTGCATCCGGTAGCCCCAGGTGTCCTCGATGAAGCCGACGATCGGGGTCGATTGCAGTCCGAACTTGTAGGTCAGGGCGCTGCCCTCGGGAGTCCAGCCGACGTAGGCGTACTTGAGCCTGAAGGTCAGCTGGTTGGCGTCGGCCTTCCGGCCGTCCACATCCACCGTCACCCGGGTCGAGATGCCGCCCGCGGACTTGCTGCGGACATTGAGGTAGCTTCGCGCCACGTCGAAGTTGTTGGGTGTCGCTGCGGGAGAGAACGACGAGTCGGTCTCGAGTCCATAGCGATAGTTCGCGTAGATCACGCCGTCCACGGTCACCTGAGCCGCGGCGGGCACGGTCCCTGCCATGAGTGCGAGGCCGCCGAGGGCAACCCACCTGATCGATCGTGTGTTCAACATCACCGTCTCCGTCCGTCGTGAAAGTGACCCTCGTGAAGGCACGTCCGCCTGGTGGAGCGTTCGGGCGGACGCACATGACAACGGGGGCCAACTTCGCGATCCCGGATCACACGGTGGTCACCCGCGTGTCACAAGTCGGTAACGAGCGGCGAACCGTCAGGCGGAGGGAAACCAGCAGGTGACGGTGGTGCCCACGCGGGGCGTGCTCTCGGCCCGGACCTTGCCGCCGTGCGACTCCACGAGATGGCGGACGATCGAGAGGCCGAGACCGGTGCCGCCCTCCTCCCGGGAACGCGACGGGTCGACCCGATAGAAGCGCTCGAAGATCCGTGACAGGTGCTCCATCGAGATGCCGGCGCCGTTGTCGGCCACCGAGAGGGCGATACCGCCCTGCTCCTCGGAGGCCGTGACGGTGATCTTCCCGTCCGACGCCACGTGGCGAATGGCGTTGTCGAGGAGGTTGCCGAGGATCTGGCGGATGGCGCCTTCATCGGCGCGCAGGCTGCCGGCCTCTCCGTCCATCTTGGCCGTGAAACTGACCTGCTTCGCGGCGGCCCGTTCCGCGACCAGCGACCAGGCCTCGGCAACGACGGCGTCGAGGTCCAGCGGCTCCAGATTGGGCTCCCACCGACCGGCCTCGATGCGCGAGAGGTCGAGCAGGTCATCGACCAGCGCCTGCATGCGCGAGGCATTGCTGCGGATGGTCTCGAGGAACTTCCTGGTGGTGGGTTCGTCCACGTCGCCAGCCACGAGGGTCTCCGCATAGCCCGAGATCGAGGTGAGCGGCGTCTTCAGTTCATGGGAGACGTTGGCGACGAAGTCGCGCCGGACGGCCTCGAGTCGACGCAGCTCGGTGAGATCGCGGAGCACCACGACGACCCCGGCCTCGTCGACGTTGCGGGTGCGAATGGCCAGGGTCCGGCCGTCGCGTTCGATGACGCGGTCAGGGACCTCGCGTCCAGCCAGGACCTCACTGACCGCTTCTCGGGCGGCCTTGGCCCGGAAGAGGGTCTGCAGGGTCGGGAGCGGGGCGTCAGGGCCATAGGAGAGGAGCCGTCGTGCCGCGGGGTTGGCGATCGCAATTCGGCCCGCGGCGTCGCTGGCCACGATCCCATCGGTCATTGCGTCGAGGATCGCAGCGTTCGCGGCACGCTCGCGGTCGGCCTGCTCGAATTGCCGGGAGAGGTCACCGTGCATCTGCCGGAGGGCGTGCCCCAGCCCGTCGACCTCACGGATGGCCGAGCTGGGGAAGCGCAGCGGCGCACCGCTGGCCACGGCCCGGGCGGCGGCGGAGAACTGGACGAGCGGTGACGCGATCGCCCGCCCCGCGACGATGGCGAGGGCCACGGTGAGCATCAGGGCGAGCAGGGCGGCGCCGAGCATCGACCGGCGAGCCCGGTCGAGGGTCGCCTCCACCGGGTCGAGGGAGGCGGCCAGGACAACGGAGCCACCGATGAGGGGTGCCTCGGCGCGGGCGACGCTGGCACCGGCGATCGAGTCACTCGCGGCGAGGGATGAGCCGTCGGCTCCCAGGATCACGATGCGATGGCCGAGCAGCTGGCTCATCCGATCGACAAGGGGCTGCCACTCCGACTGGTCCGCGGGCAGCAAGTCGGCAATGAGGTGTGCCTCGCGGTCGAGGTGTGCCAGCATGTCGGCTTCGAGGGAGGTGCGCAGCGAGCGCTCCGAGCCCCAGACCAGGACGAACAGCGTGAACGCCACGGCGAGGAGCGCCCCAAGAACCATCCGGCCCGGGAAGCTCACGTGTGGGGGCCGCTGTGCTCGGTTGCTCGAAAGCGATAGCCGAAGCCGCGCACGGTCTCGATCATCTCACCGACCTCTCCAAGCTTGGACCGGAGTCGCAGGACATGCATGTCCACGGTACGGGTCTGGATGTCCGGCTGGGCATCCCAGACGGCCTCGAGCAGTTGGGCCCGGCTCTGGACCCTGCCTCGCCGCTCGATCAGCGTGAGTAGGAGCTTGTACTCGGTGGCGGTCAGGTTCAACTCCTTGCCATCAAGGAGGACCTGATGGGCGGATCGGTCGATCACCAGCCCGCCGACCACCACCGTCGAGCCGGTGGCCATCGGAGGGGCGCCGAGTCGTCGAAGCAAGGCCTGGACGCGCAGCACCATCTCGGCGGGCGAGAACGGCTTGGTCAGATAATCGTCGGCCCCCAGGGTGAGACCCCGGATCCGATCGGGCTCGTCCCTCCGGGCGGTGAGGAGGATCACCCCCACCTCCCGGGTTGCCTCGTCCTTGCGCAGTTCGGCCAGGACGTCGTAGCCTGACATGCCGGGCAGCATCAGGTCGAGCACGATCAAGTCGGGCCGCTGCTCGTGGGCGGCCTTGAGCGCAGTGGGGCCGCTGTTGGCGGTGCTGACCCGATAGCCCTCCTGCACGAGGTGATGGACCACCAACGCCACGATGTCGGGCTCGTCATCGACAACGAGAATGTGGTGAGTCACGCCAGCTCCGGGGGTTGCGCTTCCGTCAGTATCCTGCGTGGACGCGGGGCTCTCATGCCGAGTGGACCCCTGGGAGGATACTCAGGAGCCGGGTGACGAACGGCGGATCGAGGGCCGGGGGCACCGTGTCGTTGCTGCCTCACGATCCAGCAGCTGAGTATCCTCAACCGGATCCAACCGAAGACCCCCACGGGACTTCCGTCGGGTACAGAGGCATATTCGGCAGGAGCAATACGTCGAATGGCGCCGCGCCGCAAGCGCGCGGGGCCTCAATTGGCACCCTCGTGATGGGACGGTCCCCCCGTGGCTTCCAGAAGGATCCCCGTGTTCATCAACGGCCTGCCGGTGACCGCCGTGGCCGGCACCCCGCTCAGTCGGGTATTGGCCGATCATGACCCCGACCTGCTGGCGACCGTGCTCGACCCTCAAGGCGGCGTCACCGACGCCCGGGGACTCCCC
Organism: Gemmatimonadota bacterium; assembly: GCA_024640185.1. Taxonomy (GTDB): domain Bacteria; phylum Gemmatimonadota; class Gemmatimonadetes; order Gemmatimonadales; family GWC2-71-9; genus Palsa-1233. Next base: position 3,670 of record JAHEFN010000128.1, read on the forward strand.
GTGGCGCCCGACGCCCCGGTGCATGCCGGGGCGATCTATCGGATCCGCCAGTCCGCCCGGCGCCAGGGAGGCGTGGATGTCTGAGGAGGGACTGGCCGGACACCTCCGTCGGATGCCCAAGGCCGAATTGCATGTCCATCTCGATGGCTCGCTCCGGCCCGGCACGATGATCGAGCTCGCGGCAGCCGCTGGCATCACCCTGCCGACCAGCGATCCGGTCGAGCTCAAGAAGTACATGCTGGTCGACGACGCCCGGGATCTCGAGGCGTATCTCAAGCGATTCGATCACACCATCGCCCTGCTGCAGACCCCCGAGGCCATCGAACGGGTGGCGGAGGAGATGGTCCACGATGCGGCGGCAGATGGTCTCCGGTACCTCGAGGTGCGGTATTGTCCCGAGCTCTCCACCGGCCGCGACCTCGATCTCGACGAGGTGATCGCTGCCGAATGGCGCGGACTGCGACGGGGGATGGAGGCCACTGGGGTGGTGGCCCGGATCATCAACTGCTCGCTGCGGCACTACGACCCCGAATTGTCGGTGGAGATCGCCGAGCACTCGGTGCGGATGCGCCCCTCCGGGGTCGTGGGCTTCGATCTGGCGGGCGGCGAGGCCGGCCGGCCCCCTGAGCGGCATCGTGAGGCCTTCGATATCGCCGCCCGGGGTGGCCTCGGCATCACGGTGCACGCCGGTGAGGCGGCTGGCTGGGAGAGCATTTCCGAGGCGATCCACAGCTGTCGTGCCACCCGGATCGGACACGGGACCCGGCTGCATGAGAATCCCGACTTGTTGGCCTACGTGCGGGATCGGCGGATCCTCATCGAGACCAACTTGAGCAGCAACGTGCAGACCCATGCGGTGCCCTCCGCGTCGGCCCACCCGGTGCGCCATTATGTCGACGAAGGGCTTGCCGTCACCCTCTGCACCGATTCGTGGTTGATGAGCGGCGTGGTACTCAGTGAGGAGTACCAGCTCGCCCACACCGCCCTCGGGTTCTCCCGATCCGAACTCGAGACGATGGCCCTCGCCGCGTTCGAGCACGCCTTCCTCCCCTGGCCCGAGCGCCGTGAGCTGTTGGCACGCGCGAAGGCAGAACTCGAGGCCCTTGCATGATTGCCCCCCTCCTGATGCAGGTGCAGACCGCGGCCGAGCGCTTCGAGGCGATTCGCGGCGGTCTCGAGATCCCCATCGGCCAACGACTGATGGGGGTGCTCGGCATCGCCGTGATGATCGGGTTGGCGGTGCTGCTCTCCTACGATCGCCGCAAGATCAACTGGCGGCTGGTGGCGAGCGGCGTGGCCCTGCAGGTGGTCTTCGGGTTGCTGGTGCTCAAGACCGGTGCCGGTCGCGCCCTCTTCGTGACCCTCGGTGACTGGGTCACCTCGCTGCTGGGGTTCCAGGAGGAGGGCGCCAGGTTCGTCTTCGGCAACCTGGTGCAGAACACCGTGCCGGTCGGACTTCCCGACGGCGCTGGCGGGGTCGAGGCCACGGCCGGGATGGTCGCCAGTACGGGGTCGTTCTTCGCCTTCAACGTGTTGCCGACGATCATCTTCTTTTCCTCGCTCATGTCGGTGCTCTACTACCTCGGCGTGATGCAGTGGGTGGTACGCGGGCTGGCCTGGGGAATGCAGAAGACGCTGGGCACCTCGGGGGCGGAAACCCTCTCGGCCTCGGGCAACATCTTCATGGGCCAGACCGAGGCTCCCCTGCTGATCAAGCCGTTCATCAAGACGATGACCAAGTCGGAGCTCACCACCGTCATGGTCGGTGGTTTCGCCACCGTGGCCGGTGGGGTGCTCGCGGCGTATGTCGGCATGCTGGCGGGGATCCTCCCGGGGATCGCCAGCCACCTGCTGGCCGCCAGCGTCATGAATGCCCCCGCAGGCCTCTACATCTCCAAGATTCTCCGCCCGGAGACGGAAGTGCCCGAGACGGCTGGCGAGCTCAAGATGGATGCCGCCTCGACCGGCGAGGGCAACGTGATCGAGGCCGCCGCCAACGGCGCGGGGCAGGGGGTCCAGCTGGCGATCAACGTCGGGGCGATGCTCATGGCGTTCGTCGCCCTGGTGGCCCTGCTCAACGCGTTGCTCGGCTGGAGTGGGGGACTGGTCGGACTGGAGGGGCTCTCGTTGCAGGGCCTGCTCGGGACGATGTTGCGGCCCCTCGCCTGGGTGCTGGGGGTGCCCTGGGCCGACACCGCGTATGTCGGTGGGCTGATCGGGCTCAAGGTCTCCCTCAATGAGTTCGTCGCCTACGCCCAGTTCGCCGGTGACCTCGGGGTTGGTCAGGTGCTCAACCCACGGTCGGCGCTGATCACCACCTATGCCCTGCTCGGTTTCGCCAACTTCTCGTCGATCGCCATCCAGATCGGCGGCATCGGGGGCATCGCTCCCGAGCGCCGTGGGGAGATCGCCTCACTGGGGCTGCGGGCGATGCTGGCGGGGAACCTGGCGGCCTTCACCTCGGCGGCCCTGGCGGGGATGCTGGCGTGACCGAATCCGAGAATCGCGAGATGCTGCTGCAGATGGCCACCGACCGGATCCGTGCCTGGCTCGGCGGTCGGACACCGCAGGTGGCGGTGACGCTGGGCTCCGGGCTCGGGGGGCTCGCCGATCGGGTCAGCGACCCGATTCGGCTGGCATACGGGGAGGTGCCCGGCTTCCATGCCTCGACCGTGGTGGGCCACAAGGGCGAACTGGTGGCCGGGACCCTCGGGGGCGTGCCGGTCGTGCTGCAGAGCGGCCGCTTCCACATGTATGAGGGACACAGCGCGTTCGAGTCGGCGTTGCCGGCGCGAGTCTTTGCGGCGTGCGGTGTCGAGCGCCTCGTGGTCACCAATGCCGCCGGTGGGATTGCCGCGGGCTGGTCGCCGGGGACCCTGATGCTGATCACCGATCACCTCAACCTCACCGGGCGCAATCCATGCGAGGGCGCCGCGCTCGAGGGCGAGGCACGCTTCCATGACATGAGTGTGCCCTACGACCGCTCACTGCAGCAGGTGGCTCGCGAGGTGGCGGCTCAACGCGGGATCACCCTTGAGGAAGGGGTCTACGCCGGACTGCTCGGGCCGAGCTACGAGACCCCCGCCGAGGTCCGCATGCTGCGAACACTCGGCGCCGACGCCGTGGGGATGAGCACCGTCGTCGAAGTGATCGCCGCCCGGGCTCGGGGGCTACGCTGCCTCGGCCTGTCGTTGATCACCAATCCCGCCGCGGGGACCTTCGACGGGGTGCTTGATCACGACGAGGTGATGGCG
>JAHEFN010000404.1 GCA_024640185.1 Gemmatimonadota bacterium
AGACCTTCGGCAGCGAGGTCACCCTGATCGAGGCCCTGCCACGGATCCTGCCGATCGAGGATGCCGAGTGCTCCGACGCCATCGCCAAGGCGTACAAGAAGCGGAAGATCAAGGTCATGGCGGGGGTGAAGGTCACCAAGGCCGAGATCTCGGCCAACGAGGCGACCCTCACCATCGACGCGTCCGGCACCACCGAGACGATCGTCGCCGACAAGGTGTTGATGGCCGCCGGACGCGCGGTCAACACCGAGGGCCTCGGGCTCGAGCAGGTCGGCGTGGCGCTGACCGACCGCGGCTTCATCCAGGTCGATCCCGCGACCCTCGAGACGACCGTCAAGGGCGTCTATGCCGTCGGGGACGTCGCCGGTCCGCCGATGCTCGCGCACAAGGGCACCAGGGAGGGCGAGCATGTCGCCGAGGTCATCGCCGGCCACCACCCGAGGCCGATCGACTACAGCAACGTGCCGAGCGTGACGTACTGCCACCCGGAAGTCGCCTCGATCGGGATGACGGAGGAGCAGGTCAAGGAAGCCGGTCTCGACTACCAGGTCGGCCGATTCCCCTTCTCGGCCAATGGCCGGGCCCGTGCCACCAACGAGACCGACGGCTTCGTGAAGATCATCCGCGACACCCAGTACGGTGAGTTGCTCGGCGCACACATCGTCAGCGGGCATGCCTCGGAGATGATCCACGAGTTGATCCTGGCCCGGACCAGCGAGTACACCGTGGAGGAGATCAGCCACGCCATCCACGCCCATCCCACCCTCTCCGAGGCGATCGGCGAGGCGGCGTTGGATTCGATGGGACGTGCCCTCCATATCTGAGCACGCGCCGCCTCCCTCGCCCCACCCGCTCGGTCCCGATGCCCCGACCGAGGACCAGGTGGGCCTCGCGGTGCGCAGTGTGGGCGCGGCGATGGCCACCGCCAGCGCCTGGCTCGCGCTGGTGATCTGGACGACCATCCGGCTCCGGGGCGACCAGGGGCCGACGCGGATCGAGGACGTCGACCCGGGCGCGGCCTACGTCAACGTCCTGCTCTGGGGCGTGGTGGCGACCCTGCCGATCACCGGCGCGGTCGCCTGGCGGTTGATGGCGACGGTCCAATCGCACTGGCGTCGTGGCGGCCTGTCGATGGTCGGCGTGCTCGGTGGCGTCTCGCTCGCCATGCTGATGACCTACCTCGCCTGGCAGGCCGCGGGGGCACCGGGCCTGCTCGGGCTCGCGGTCGCTGCCGCGGTGCTGGCCTGGTTCCTCGCCCGCCTGGCCCGCATCGAGGCCCGCACCTCAGCCAGCCGGTGAGCCGCCCCCTCGGGGTGATCGACCTCGGACGTCGTGGCTACCTCGAGACCCTGGCACTCCAGCGCACCCTGCGCCTCGCCCGCCTCGATGGTCGCGAGCCTGATGACCTGCTGCTGCTGGTCGAACACGAACCGACCTACACCTTGGGACGCAGCACCAAGGACGCCTCGCTGCCGATCTCCCCGGAGCGGCTCCGCGCCCTCGGCGCCACGGTCGAGGAAGTCGAGCGCGGTGGGGATGTCACCTGGCACGGTCCCGGCCAGCTCGTCGGTTATCCGATCCTCGACCTCCGAGGACACCGCGAGGACCTGCACTGGTACCTGCGCACCATCGAGGGCGCGCTCATCAGCGCGCTCGCCGACCTCGGCATCGCCGCCGAGACGGACCCCGGCAAGACCGGGGTCTGGACCGGAGGACGGAAGATCGCCAGCATCGGTGTCCATGTGAAACAGTGGGTGACTCTCCATGGCTTCGCGCTCAATGTGGCGCCGGAGCTGCACTGGTTCGAGGCCATTGTCCCGTGTGGGCTCACGGGCGTGGTGATGACCTCGGTCGCCACGGAACTGGGGACCGGCGGCGCACCACTGTGGCCGATGACGCGGGACGCCGTCACGGCACGCTTCGCGGAGGCGTTTGACCGCGATCCCCAACCGCGCTCAAGCCCCTTCCCCGCCCAGGCGTGAGTCGGCCACATGGTCTTGCGCATCACCTGGGGCCGCGCCACCCTTCGGCCCATGC
>JAHEFN010000129.1 GCA_024640185.1 Gemmatimonadota bacterium
CCGGATAGTCCAACGGCCCGACGGCGGAGACTTCGACGATGGTCGGTCGGGTGAGGACGAACTCGGCCCGGAAGCCGGCGGCTCCCTCGGTCGCCAAGACCGCGGCCCGCCGTTCGTGGGGCGTTTGCATGATCAGTTCGGTGTCGCCGGTTCCTCCCGCGGTGACGCCTGCAGCGAGCACCTCGCCCGTGGCCACGTTCCGAACCGTGACCTGCGCACCGCCGACGGCGGTCCCGATCAGCTTGGCGTCGTGGGAGAGGACGCGCACGAGGACCGTCGTCTCGACGCCCTGAGCCGGCATGAGCTGGGGCGCGGCAGCTGCGGCAATGACTCCGATGACTGCCATTCTGGCGATAGCGGGGTGGAGCATGGTCCTGTTCCTCTCATGAGGGTTTCCGGGCGCCTGACACCGGGTGGCTCTCCCGCACTCGGAGAATGGACCGGTGGGAGGCCCGGTGGAAGGCCTGCAGGTCCGATCGTCTCAGGCAAGCACGACGGCCGAGACCGGTCTGCAACCTGCGCCAGGTCGCCGTGATGAGTCGCCAGCATCACCCTGTGCGCCTCGTCCCGATCACGGCGGTGCAGCAGCGCGTGAACCACGAGTGTGGGGGGCTTCACACCGCCTTCATCATGGCTTCACCTCGGCAGGAGTAACCCTTCTGTGCCCCTGCTCCCCTTCTGGAGGGTCAGCGATGTGTTACCGCGATCAGTTCCCGCTCATGGTGATCCTCAGCATCCTCCTGCTGGCAGCTTGCGGCCAACCAGTGACTCCAACCTCGCCGAGCGAGGTACACCTCGCGGCCAAGGGAACCGACCGACCGTTCGTCGGCTCCTGCACCGTAACCGTCGCAACCCGAGTCCACGATGAGGGGGGTGGCTGCAACGGCAAAGACCATGACGAGGAGGAGGGCGGTGGCCCCCCGATCGGTCGGCACTTCGACATCACCGGAACTTGCCAGCTCACCCACCTCGGGCGGGCCGCCGTGAGCGGCCGCCTCAATATCACCGGACCGTTCGGTGTCGTTCACGAGGCTGACGGGGACCACGGTGCACTGGCCGTCCGCGGCCGACTGCTGTTCACCGCGGCCAATGGCGATAAGCTCGCCGGTCGCTACGTCCCGGTCACCGCAGCGTTTACCGCCGCGGGTGATCACAATGGTGGGATGCTCACCTATACCGCCACCGAACAGATCGGCGAGGCATGCTCGGGCCACGAGGGGGAGGTGACCACCGCCACCGAACACGAGGAGCCGGTGAGCACCGGACGCTTCGTGACCGCAGCCGGCACGGTGCGCCTCATCGGGGCCATCCAGATCCGCGGCTCGACGGGCCACGGGTCCGGTACGATCACGCTGGTCAACGGCTCATTGAGCTATTAAGCAACCAGTGGGGGCCACTGGCCTCCACGCATACGAGAGGAAGGGCCCCGTGCCCACCCTACGCGTTCTCCTGGTGACAGTGCTTGCCTTGGCGATGCCGCTCGCAGCGCAGGACCGGCCGACCATGGCGCCACAACAGCAGCAATTGCAGCAACAGCAGCAATTCCAGAAGCAGCAGATGGAGCGGCTCCGTGAGGTGCAGCAACTCCATGAGCGAGTCATGGTCCGCCTGCATGAGACAAATCAGTGGATGGTCCAACAGCGCACCCAGCAGCAGTTCCGTGACCTCGGCCGGGTGATGGAGCAAGCCGGTGAGCGGGTGCGGGAGATGCTCCAGCAGATGGACCGGCTCCACAAGGACCAACTGCTCACCCGTGAACAGGACCGCCTCCGCGATATGGATCGTCTCCAGGATCGCCTGCGCGACATGACTCGCGACCTTGACCAGGCGCACGATGCCCTGCGCCAGATGATCCACAAGCCATGACACGCCGGCTGGCCGTGGCACTTGCCCTGGCGATCCTCGCCCCTGCCCTGACTGGCCAGCGGGTCACCTACGAGGGTGCGCTGAGCTCGGCTACGGGCCGGTACTTCTTCACCGAGCGCACGACGGCATTCGGGCTCAGCACCGGGCTCGGAGTCCGGCAGGGGCGCTGGACAGTGCGTGCCAGCGTCCCGGCATACCTGCAGAACACCACCCTGGTCAGTTCCTCGGGGCTCGGCCCGGTGCCGACCGGAGGCCCCGATGGCCAGGGGGCTGTGAGCGACAGTGGTCTGGCGCGGGAACAACGACGGCGGGGCAACACCACCGCCAATCCCACCGGCAACGACGGCGGCAGCGGCGGTGAGGGGAGTGGGAGTGGGAGTGGGAGTGGCAATGGCAGTGGCAATGGTAGTGGCAATGGCGCCGGACAACTGACCCTGCGGCTCGACGAGGAGGCGGTGCCCGCCCCGGACGCCGCCGTCACCGGGTATGAGACGCGCCTCGGGGATCCCCTGGTCAGCGTCGCGGGCCGACTCCTCGACCGGGGTCCGGTCACTGTCACCCTCGGGACCACAGTCAAGATTCCGGTCGCCAGCACCGACGGCATCGGAACCGGCGCGTGGGACTTCGGGGCCAGTGTAGCGGCGTCGGCATACCTGGGGCACCGTGTCACCCTCGGCCTTGACCTGTCCTACTGGAGACTGGGTGACCTCGACAGCCTCGAACTGCGTGACCCTGTGTACGGGTCGCTCAGCATCGGCTCCCTGTTGGGCAATCGCTGGAGCGGCCTCTTGGCCGTCGCGACGGGGTCGAGCCCCCTGACGGGCTTTGATCCCCCGGTCATGCTGACCCTCGCCATCAGCCGTTTCGGCACCGCAGCCACTTGGGGCGTGTCACTTGGCACTGGTTTCACTGAATCCTCGCCCGATCTGATGGTCGGGCTCACCTGGTCGATCCCGCTCAGTGGAAGGGGGGTGCCATGATCCGCGTCACGGAGGCATTCCGGCGGGGCACGATCACTTGCGGCTCCGGGGCCTCGTGTCCCGGGACAGATGTGGGAGAAACCTGATGTTCGCACTTCGCCGATTTGCAGCATTGGCGCTCATGGCGGCGATGGCCTGCTCCCCCGAGCAGATCACGCAGCCCTCATTCAGGTACGGCCAACCGGGAGGAGGCGGAGGAAACGGCAACAACGGCGGTGTCGTCAAAGGCGGCGGCAAGAAGGGCGACATCTATGCCGATCTCATGCTGCTCCATCGCGCCACGGATGGCCGCCCGATCATGAAGGAGTTTGGCCCCGACGTCTGCCTGCAGCCGGTGTCGTACGACGCCATCCCCGGTGTCGTCTCGATCACCAATCCGGCCAATGGCACGGATGTGTGGCCAATTCCGTTGGTGGGAGATGGCATGGTGGTCACCGCAGAGGAGGTGGAGGTCTGCGACGTTGATCCGGAATACGCCAGCTATGTCCGTGAGGTGGAACTCGGTCGGCTGAACCTCGGCCGCTCGCCACCGAAGGTGCTCGACCGGGCCTTTGCAGAGGTCCTCCGCAACCTCGACGCGGCCAGCCTCGTGCTCCTTGATCCTGCCGGGCGACTCGAGCCCGATGGCGTGGCGATCGACGCCCCGGCAGAGAACTACGCGATCCACGCCCAGCTGGAGCTCTACGGCTTGCTGCTCGGCCCCAAGGGGGCCTATCCCCTGCCGCCACAGACAGGAGGCCAGCACGCGTTCCTCGACCATGCCGCGAGCGGGCTGGCGGCTGCCGCCGACAAGACCGGCACGATCAACGTGGACCTGGTCGCCTACAGCAACCGGATCATGGGTATCCCCGAGCTGACCACGGCGATGGGCGTCCTCGTCAGCCAGCGCGTGAGCGGGACCCTGCTCGGCGTGCCGGGTGAGAAGTACCTGAACTACGGGGGCTTCAACTACTCACGTGCGGCGACCTTCCCGGGGTGCGCGAGCGGCCTTCGCGCCGATCTGACGCCGTTCTCGGGCCAGCTGATCGACCTGGTCTTCGGCGGAGAGGGCTTCACCGGGAGCAACATCAACGGCTTCGCCCAGCGGGCCGATGACGCACTCAAGGTGATCGCGTTCACCCACGACAATGTCATCACGTCGGTCGACCGCATCGGGGAGGATGCGACCTGCCCGTGATGCGGTGAGGGCCACCGCATGGTGGCCATGGTATCCAAGGGGCGGGGCGGCCGAACGGTCGCCCCGCCTCCTGCATCGTCCAGAGGAAGACACACGACGAGACGCCAACGACGCCGGAAGCATCGATGGGGCAAAGACTTGGAATAGTGGGCCAAGGAGGATTTGAACCTCCGACCTCACGCTTATCAGGCGTGCGCTCTAACCAACTGAGCTACTGGCCCTAGGGAGGGCATAGTCTAACCGGGGGACAGGGCCAGATCAACCGAATCCGGGCGGCGACCCTGCCGCCGGGGAGAGGCCCTAGAGCCGGATCGTCAGCCCATCCTGCAGGGCGTTCCGGTAGGCCCGCCAAGCCGGCACCATCCCCACCAGCAGCCCGGCCACCACCACCCCGCCCAGATAGGCGTACTCGACCAGGCCAGGCGCCACCAACGGGACGTAGATCCCGAAGTGCCGCTCGACCAGTCCCCGCCCGATCGCGAGCAAGGTGTAGACCATCGCCACCCCCCCCAACGCCCCCACCGCAGCGAGCACCCCCGATTCCAGCACCAAGAGGGTGGCGACCCGCCGTGGCCCAGCTCCCAACGAGCGGAGGATCGCCATCTCCCGGCGCCGTTCCTGGAGCGTGCTGTAGAGAGCCACCAGCATCCCGAGCAGCCCCACCAGCAACACTGCGAAGGAGATGATCCTGGCACCATCCTCCGCAAAGCCGATGGAGTGCCAGAGGTCGGTGAGGGCCACCGCCGGTATCACCGCCGTGAGGGGCTCCGACGTGAGGTCGGCGTCGATCTCGAACCGCAGCCGCATCGCATGTTGTCGGTTCGTGACGCCGATGAGGAATGCCGAGAGGGTCGAGTCCGGCACCGGGGCCGCCCCGACGAAGCCGGCATGCATCTCGTCGATGCCGTCGAGGGTCACGAAGAGCGACCGATCGACCGGAGTGGCCGTCTGGGCCAGCACCCCGACCACCTCGAATGGGTGCTCGTCGTGATCCATGATGCCACTGCCCTGCAAGCCATGCGTCAGCGCGATCTCGCTCCCCACCTTGAGCCGTCGCATCCGTGCCACCTCGGCGCCGAGCACCACGTCATGGTCGTCCTCGGCGAGCCGCCCGGTGGCCAACTCCACGCGACCGTCATTGCGGTAGCGATAGTGCTCGAAGAAGGCGTCGGTGGTGCCGATCACCCGATAGCCGAAGTACGAGTCGCCGAGCGAGAGCGGGATCGTCCAGCCCACCGCCGGGTGCTGGGCGTAGCGCTGATAGGTGGCCCACGACACGGTGCCGGCCGGGGCGCCGATCCCGAACACCGACGAGAGCAGCAGCTGCTGCGCGCCGCCCCGGGCCCCGACGATCAGGTCCGTGCCGCGGATGGTGCCGGCGAACGACTCGCGCACCCCGCGCCGAACCATCTCGACCCCCAAGAGGAGGGAGACCGAGAGCGCGATCGACGCCACGGTGAGCACGGTGGTGAGCTTGCGATTGCTGAGCGAGCGGAGCGCGAGGCGGAGGGTCAGCATCTCAGCGCACCCCGGCAGCGTTGAGATCAGGCAGGGAGAGGCGCTCGTCGAAGACCTGCCCCAGGGCGAGGTCGTGCGAGACGAACAACAGCGTCGCGCCGGCCGCCTCGCACTCCCCGAACAGCAGGTCGATGAATCTGGCCCGCCGGTCGGCGTCGAGCGCCGAGGTTGGCTCGTCGGCGATCAACAGCGAGGGCCGGCCGATCAGGGCACGTGCCGCCGCCACCCGCTGCTGCTGCCCCACCGAGAGCTCGGTGACGGGCGTGTGCACGAACGCCGCGAGGTCGAGCCGCTCGAGCAGGCCCCGGGCGACCGACTCCGCCGGCTCGCCGCCCAGCCGCGCGAGCCGCTGCGGGTGGAGTTGCACCGGCAAGGTCACGTTGTCGAGCACCGAGAGCCAGGGGAGCAGGTTGAAAAGCTGGAAGAGATAGCCGAGATGCTCGCCCCGGAACGCATCCCGCGCGCCGGGGGTGAGGGCGCTCAACTCCTGACCGAGCACCTGTGTGGCCTCCGATGCCGTCGGCAGCAGGACGCCGGCGATGATGCCGAGGAGGGTCGTCTTGCCGCTGCCGGAGGGGCCATGGAGGAACACCTTGCGACCGGTGGGCACCACCAGCTCGTTGATGTGCAGAACCTCCGGGCCCGTGCGATACGAGAACCGGAGGTTGCGGAGTTCGATCGCCGGTGGGGCGTCGCTCACTTGGTCTTCGGGGTGTACGGCTTGCTCTCGATCCCTTCCATCTCGAAGTAACTGGCACCGTAGGGCGACTCCACCTGCTTGAGGTGCAGCACCCCCTCGAACATCACCGGATCCCACCAGCCGATCTTGATCATCTTCTTGTCGACCATCTTGACGTAGACCATCTGGTTGGGCGGTGGCGGCGGCGTGTGCACGCAGGCGCCGAAGTACGGCACCAGCAGGAACTCATCGGCCCGCTGCATGTCGTCCTCGAGCGGCACGATGAAGGCCGCGATCACCACCCGCTTGCCGTCGAGCGCCTCGAGGGCTGCCGGCGCCTTGCCGGTCTCGAGATCGAGCGACGCCAGCAGCCGCCAGTCGATCTCCACCGGATCCTCGGCCACGTACCGTATGGCATCGGCCAACCCCATCGTCTCAAGCACCGAACTGGCCGAGGCCAGGCCGGGGAGGGCCGCAATCAGGAGTGCAAGGATCGGGTATCTGACGAAGCGGTGCATGTGCGGAGTCTCGATATTGAGAGCATGTTATCGGCAACCAGTTCCTGTATCATTACGTACGGAACGATAGCAAGGTTGGGTTCCCCCTGTACGAATCACTCTCCTGGAGACCATGCATGTTGCGTTCTCTCTCTGCAGCGGCCGTCGCGGTC